>CALVCT010000049.1 GCA_944326055.1 uncultured Erysipelotrichaceae bacterium | reverse complement strand
CACATATCTAAGATGATGGGTGCTTTATAAAAGTTCTTATTGTCTAAGAATAAGTTCTCTATTACATAACTAGTGCTTGCTTGCTTGCTTGCTTGCTTGCTTGCTTGCTTGCTTGCTTGCTTGCTTGCTTGCTTGCTTGCTTGCTTGCTAAGGTCGCCTTTTCTTCCTGTAATGTCAAGAGCTTCTTCATACCCTAAGATAATAACATATCTTCAGTTTTATAGTCTCATTAAACTACATGTTTTGAGGTACTGTTTGGTATTAGAGTCAGTATTTTTAACTTTATAACATCCATACATCATAGCGGATGAAGAGATAGATCTTCTTTAGTATCGATATCTTTTTAGATAATTCTTTAGCTACTTCTTTCTCTTTGGCTTTGACTATTAGATAGTCATTTTTATCGATGCCTTCTTTAGAGAATCTTCTTTTTTCCATGATAGCTACGATATTTTTATCTACCTCACCATATTTCTCGATGAAAAGATAAGAAGTCCTAACTTTATCACGATATGGTCTTCTTCTTCGATAACTAATAAAGATGATGAATGATATCACTGGTATAGCTATGATGGACATTATGATCACGATATTCAAAAGTATCGCTGCTATATCGATATCGTTCCTTTCTACTACTTCTTCTCTTTTAGGAGTCTCTGGTCTTGTTGTCTCTTCGATCTCTGGTGTCTCTGTCACTTCTGGTGTTTCGATCACATCTTCTTCATCAAGCTCCTCAAAATCATTTTCGATACCAAAACTATCTTCATAGCTCGCTGTGACTTCATAAGGCACCCAACCTACATCTGCACTATAGACTTCGACCCAGGCATGCGCATCAGAGGCTCTGATGATAGCTTCATCTCCATTCCACTCACTTATGTGATAACCACCGACATAACGCGCTGGTATGCCAGAAGCTCTTAATAAAAGTGTCGCACTGCCGGCGAAATGGACACAATAACCACTATGTGTATGATATAAGAAATTCATGATCGCATCGTTATCGATTACTTCGATCTCTCTTGAATATGTATAGTTATTCTTAAGTAGATCGACGATAGCGTCGATGATGGCTTGCTTGTCATCACCATTTGGGTCGATACCCTGCTCTCTTAGAAACTCTTGCATCTCTTCTTTAGTGCTGCTTGATAGATTGAGATAGTAAGATGCGATGTCATCGCTATAGATATCGATAAGGTCATCGCGCATAAATTCGCTATTATCAAAGCCGATAGTATAGCTCTCTGTTACGTCTTCATCTCGATAACTACAGTCTGATATGAGTTGTACTTCAAGATCGTTCAAGCCATAAGGTACCAAAAAATAGCGGTCGTTGCCTGCATCAGTTCTCTCGATCGTGATATAGTCGCTTGCTTCATGATCTAAGCGATAGATAGCTCCGGGATCTGACGCTAGATCTGAAGAGTAGACACGCATCGTTCGATCTTCGCTCATAAGATTGAAACGATTGCTGGTCGAACTATAGTTACCTGCACTAAAAGCTTTTAGATAAGTGACAGGTTCGGTCGATGTGACATGATAATAGATCTCATCGTCGTCAGTTATCGAGTCATTGGAGATGAGTCCTTGTCCTAATCCTGCTCTTATATAACCATCTGGTAATGATACTTCATTGCCAAAGACTATTTGGCCATCCTTTTTAAAGATCCCATTATCAGCACAATTACATAGACCCAGATAGTGCCTTAGACGTCTTGGGCAGGGATCAGGCTCAAGCTTATGCAAGATCAGATCATCGACATTCCTCAGTACATCATAAGGTGTGACCATAAAAAAGATGAAGATCGAGGTAATGGTGATGACGATAAAGACAAAGATCTTATAGATTTCTTCTTTCTTTATATCGAGATATAAAAAGATGACTTCCAAGATATATAGCAATGATAAAAATGCTGACGTCGAAGTAAATAAAGAAGCTATGATCAACAATAACAGACTGATGATCATAAAGATCCTTGGTATATAGCGCCATAAGACATAGTAGATGAAAGTTACGACATAAAAGATGAGATGACTTAGATGCGCTAATGCAAAAGTGATGCCATCTGTCAGATAGAGATAGATATCATAGATGACAAACCCACTTAAATAGACCAAAAGGATAAGATGTATGATCAAAGCTATAGACGTCTTCTTTTTATCATTAGACTCAAATATGATAAAAGCTGCTATCGTCGCGAGTAACGCTAAGATCATAGCTGTGATATCGACATGCACAAAAGGTGCTAAGAAGACATAACTTATATAGATCGAAACAAATAGGCTTATAAGCGCTTTGATATAGCTCATAGATACCTCGTATAGTAATGATCAAAAAGATATATCAGACCATCGATATCTTTGATCTTGAAGTTCTTTTCGGCTTCGATATATAGTGTCTCATGATCTTTGGTGATGAAGTTTTTAACTAGATATTCGATCTTTGCAAGATCATCTATGATTGCTTCTTTAGTATCATCATGCATCTTATAGTGATAGACATGACGAGAAAAAGCTGCACCTTCCTTGATCATATACTCACCCTTTTTAGCACTCAGAGGTATATGCACATATCTAAGATCATCACCGATATCAGCTTTATGGAAACCAACGATCTCACTATAGTCTTGACCTTTTTTATCGCTTGTATCATCTTCAACTACCTTATAGCACACCGAAAGATCACATTTTTTAGCTAGAGGATAGATATCGATATGCATTTCGGTTTTTTTAGATCTTCTAAGATAGAAGAAATGAAAGAGCGATGTATAGCTGATGACGATCTTTTTGATCTTTATTCTTCTAGGACTCTTATCTTCAATGTGCAGATAACCACCTTTATCCTTGATCTTCTTTTCACCATCAAGATAAAGACGATAGCGAACTTTCATAAGCTTCCCCTCATCGACTCTGATCTTGATATCATCATCTTCATGATAATGACTTCTAAACATCGGAAGATCGATCTTCTCTTTGATGATAGCGAAGATAAAAGTCATAAGATCGATGACCAAGATGACTTCTAAGATCTTGATGACCATAAAAAAGACTCTAGCTTCACTGAAGCCATGTTGGAAGATGATAAGAAGTATCAAGAATAACCAAGACATCAGCGATCCTTGATATTAGGACGTGCTAGATTTTTATAGATGTCATCTAAGATCGAAAGACGTTCTTTATCTAGGACAGCGATCTCTTGGTCTTTCAAAATGACGCGATGTGCATAGATGTTCCGATACAAAACATCGATATCCTCCATCGTGACATAATCACGCTCATATAAGATAGCACGAGCTCTTGCCGCTTTAAGCAGTGCAAGACCTGCACGCGGTGAAGCACCTACTAAGATACGCTCGTCTTCACGGGTCGCTTTCGACAAGCGAGCAGTGAGATCATAGATGTCATCATGGATATAAACTTTACTGATGTAATCTTGAAGCCTCTTGAGGTTCTCTTTTCTTACAAGATGCAATACTTCATCTAGTGGATCGATCGCTTGGCGATCTTTAAAGAGCTGCTTCTCACTTTCAAGATCAGGATAACCCAAAGATAAGACCATCATAAAACGATCCATCTGTGATTGTGGTAAAAGATTAGTACCAGCAGCTCCATAAGGATTCTGTGTCGCAATGACGACGAAGATGTCTTCAAGCTCATAAGTTTTGGCATCGATCGTCACCTGTTTTTCTTCCATGACTTCAAGGAGCGCACTTTGAGTCTTTGGTGAAGTTCTATTGATCTCATCAGCTAATAAAAGATTGGTAAAGATAGGACCTTTCTTGAGTCTGAATTCATGCGTATCTTTGTCGTACATCATATAACCAGTGATATCACTAGGCAACGTGTCGCTTGTAAGTTGTAATCGCTTATGATCGATATCGAAGATCTTGCTGATAGCTAATGCTAGATTCGTCTTACCTGTACCTGGAAGGTCTTCAAGCAAGATATGACCATCAGCTAAAAGGCAGACTAAGATCTTTTCGATGATATCTTTCTTACCAACTATTACCTTACTTATCTCATTTATCAGAATATCTTTTTGCATGATAGGCCTCTTTGACTTTACATACCTATCATATCATGTTTTCAATCTTTCCAGATAAAATTATGATTTATCGCTTCTCCACCATCGATGATGATACTTTGACCTGTACAAAAGCGATTGATGACAGTCATAAAATAGGCCCATTCCGCTATCTCTTCGACAGTTGCCCAACGCTTGAGTGGCGTCTCATGCATGATCTTATCCCAACATTCAGCATCTTCTATGACACAACTGTTCAGCGGTGTGATGACGCCACCTGGGTCGATACTATTACATGTAGCACCATATTTAGCGACTCGTAGAGCGACATTCTTCGTATATGCGATGATACCGCCTTTTGCTGCACAATACTCAGGAAATTCTGATCCTGTATGTCCACTGGCTGAACCGATGTTGAGTATCGACTTGATATCTGCATTCAGATAGTGTTCTGTGATCTTGATCGTCCCTTTGAGATCGACATCGATATCATCTTCATTCTGCACACCTGCATTATTGATGAGTATCTCGATCGGACCAAGATCAGGATATGTCTCCTTTTTGCGGATATCTAAGACATAGTGTCTATAGTGTTCATCATCGATCGTCTTATCATCTCTATCAAAACCGATGACTTCGTGTCCCTTCTTCAAAAAATACTCGGCAATAGCTTTCCCAATGCCTCTTGATGTCCCTGTTACAAGTATTCTCATCTCTTCTCTCCTAAATATCTAAGATATCTTTCACCAACGCCTTCATCTTTCCATTTCATATAGATCTTATAACCAAGCGGGGCAAATAACAGTTCAGTGAGCGATTCAAATATCGCGCCAGTAAAGGCACAACCAACACATTGAAAAAACGTCCAGCTAAAACCATCCCAAAATATAGGCGCAAAAAACATAAAGACGATCATCGCAAAGAGTAGGTTATCGATAAACTGGCCAATGAAAGTTGAGATCGATGTCCTTAATGTATAATCGATCTTTGAATCCTTATTTAGTAGTTTGCCCAATAGATAGTTGAGTGTATTGTTGACGATCGCCGAAGCTAAAAAGGCGATCATCGAACCCAAAAGGATGAACCAAGTGCTGTGAAAGATACTGTCAAAAGCACTGTAGTCGCCTGCACTTGAAGGGATGATGCTGGCGATATAGAAGATGATGCAGGCAAAGACATTACAAAACATCGCTAAGATCGCGATCTTCGTACTAGCCTTAGGACCAAAACGCATCGTGATGATATCCATGCATAAAAAGGATAACCAAGAGATCAATATGCCCCCATCCAATGCTAGATATTCTGTACTCAAGATCGTCTTATTGGCCAATAGATTCATCATGATGACACTCATCACAAAAAGTGTCGTCACTAGTGCTGGTATCTCTTTAAGTAGTAAACTAAACTCTTTTCTCATAATAATAAAAGCGGTCCAAGACCGCTAATAAACACTTCAGTCCTGGTTTTGTTTAACGACAGGATGGTACAAACGAACTGTCGGCATCTTTAGATGCTTGTGTATGATACATCAAGATAGGCTTTGTGTAAACCCTTAATTTTTGAGTCCCTGATCCAATAATCTTTGTGCTTCTATCTTTGGAAAGCGATCATCAGCCTTATCTAAGAGATCTTCAAGTAGATGTCTAGTATTCAAGCTTTGAGGCAACATATAGCCTGATTCACGCATGATATCCTCATTCATGAGACGACTTGAGCGCTCGATAGCTTTAAGAAGACGACGTAAGCCATCTTCTTTTGTCTTTGATGCAAGATCATGACTTATCTTTTCAGCTTTAGCTTTACTTTGTGATAGCTTCTTGTTCACTTTGAGCACATTATTATCTTTGACTTGCTGATCTGGATAAGTAAGTGGCACTAAAGATATAGCTTTAGAAGGACAAGCTTCTGCACAAGCACCACAACCGATACATTTTGATGGATCGATGATACTATCTTCTGTATCACTGGCTCCAGTTGGACAAACATAAAGACAGATACAGTCTTTCGTACAAAGACGTAAGTTACGCACAGCTAATCTTTTCATCATCTCACCTCCTCAAACTTGAATTCTGGTACCTTACAAACAGGACAGATATCAGGCGCTTTTTTACCAACGTAGATAAAGCCACAGACAGAACAAATGAAGATCTTCTTATCCATCAAAAACTCTTCACCTTCTTTTGTATAACTATCTAATAGTGCTTTGATGATCGATGTTACTTTAAGTCCCCAAGTGACGATACGCTTTGTACCTCGATCAGCTTTTTCATCCGCAACTTTTTGAACATTAGGATATCGAACAGTGATATCTTCATCGATCAAAGACCTCAGCGTCTCTAGTGACGTATCATCAAAAGGCGTCATCTTGTCGCGAAAGTGCTCAGATAGCGTCATCATGTCTTTTGACTCCTTTAACTTACTTTGTTTCTCTAGACCACGCGCAAGGTTAGAAAAGATAGCAGCGAGCTCGCCGTTTGATATTTCATGTATATCTTCATCGATGATAGCTTCTCTTACTTCTTCTTTCTCTTCCTTTATCTCCTTTTCAAAGAGCTCCTTTGGTGCTGTACACAATGGACAGCGATAATCATCAGCTAGTTCATCAAAAGCTACGCCTTCGACTTCTTCATCGTAGACATAACCACAGATAGTACAGATATAGCGCATATTATGATACCCCTTTCATTTGTCTTAATCATACGCTTGCTGAGTCTATATGTAAAGACTTGTGATATAAGATATATATTTCACATATCTACTCATTAAGTATTACCGATAGAACTGTTGTACAATAAGATCATGGAAAAGATAGAAGTACCACTAAAGATAAACGGTCTTTTTATAAAAGCTCACTTCTATAAAGATGATATCGAAGATATCTTTAGACCATTTCTTCTAAGGCTTAAAGATCAAGCACGAAGAGAAAAGCGTTTGATCGTTTTTATGGCTGGAGCACCAGGTGCAGGAAAGAGCACTTTGGTCGCTTTTTTAGAAATGCTCGCTGAAGAGATGAGCATCTCACTTCAAGCTATCGGTATCGACGGTTTCCATCATTATGATAGTTATCTAAAAAGTCACTATATAGCTGATGATAAAGAGAAAGGACTCTTATATACCATCAAAGGTGCGCCGTGCACTTTCGATGTGAAACGTTTAAGCGAAAAGCTTAAAGAATTAAAAGAGCACGATATATATTGGCCGATCTATGATCGTATCGCCCACGATCCTAAAGAAGATGCCATCTTCGTAAATGCGAACATCGTTTTGATCGAGGGAAACTATCTGCTGTTGGATGATGAGGCGTGGCGTGATCTTAAAGAATATGCTGATCTTACTATCTATCTTGATGTGAAAAAAGAAGATCTCAAAGATGATCTCATCAAGCGTAAGATGCAAAGTGGCCTCTCTTATGATGCGACTTTAGCCCATTATGCAAGAGTAGATGCAAGAAACCACGATCTCATCGCTAGTAAGTTACTTAAGAGCGATATCGTCTTCAAGATCGATAAAGATCGCCATATCACACTAGAAGATAGTACTTACTTTTTATTAGACAAAAAGATCTGAACTATATCGTCGCTATCGACAGGGATCATCACTGCCTTTACTAGTGGATAGAAAAACTTTATCTTAAAGCTCTTTTCTCAATAATCGATGCCTTTTCTGATCAGTTCTATCGTCTTATCTAGGCCATTATCTGCTAGATACCTATACAACATCGTCAACAGTCGGTCTGTATCTTCATGGATCAGACGACTATGTCGATGA
Source organism: uncultured Erysipelotrichaceae bacterium (assembly GCA_944326055.1). Taxonomy (GTDB): domain Bacteria; phylum Bacillota_I; class Bacilli_A; order Erysipelotrichales; family Erysipelotrichaceae; genus JAHHTG01. Next base: position 43,276 of record CALVCT010000049.1, on the reverse strand, counting down.
CTTTCATAGTAGATAAGCGCACTATCATCACGATAATCCGCTTTTTGATAGATCATACTAGCAGCTACGCCATCGCAAAACATCTCGATCGCATATTTGTAAGGCATCTTTTGGGCGATGATGTGCTCAGGCCCATCATCCAGCCAGTATTCCCAATGATGTCGGTTACGTCCTTTGTGATGTAACCAACATAGCGAATAGCCTTTATCTCTCTTCTCTCCATCGATAGGCGAGGCCTTGCCTGTATAATACTTGAAACCTGTCTTGAGTTCGATATAGGAATATTTACTGAGATCATGTGTGAGTCCTTGTCGATATAGATGACAACGGAAACAAAGCTTACCGACTAAGATCTTATGCGCAGTTATCGTCTTTAGATGGCCTAATATCTTCCCCATAGCTATGATTATAAACTAAATGAGAGCCTGTGGCTCTCATTTCTTTTCATCCAATAAGACAACACCTTGATCAGGATTTTTAGCTATCGCTCCAACGATAGGATGAGGCACATATAGCTCTTCAAGATACGCGATATCCTCATCTTTTAATTTGATATCTAAAGCTTCTACAGCCTCATCGATATAGTGCTCTTTTGTAGCTCCGATGACTGGTGAAGCTACGCCCTTATGATACATCCAAGCTAGGGCGATCGATGACATCTTTGTGTCATAGCGCCCCGCCAACTCTTTTACACGCTCAACGATCTTTTTGTCAGCTTCTTCCATCTTGTCATATTTCCCCATCGCGACTCTATCAGTCTTCGACCTTAAACTGTCCGATGACCACGTTGGACGGGCAAGACGACCTGCTGCTAGTGGACTGTATGGTGTCAAAGAAACACCGAGCTTCTTGCAGATCGGGATCAGCTCTCTTTCATCTTCGCGATAGATGAGATTATAGTGATCCTGCATTGAAGAAAAAGGTGTGAGCCCATGCGTGATCGCATACATCTGCATCTCATAGAATTGATAACCATACATCGCTGATGCACCTATAGCCCTTACTTTCCCACTTTTAATGAGTTCATTTAAAGCTTCAAGAGTCTCCTCTATCGGTGTATCGTAATCATAACGATGGATGATATAGAGATCTAGATAATCAGTACCCAGTCTTTCAAGTGTACCATCGATCTCACGCATGATCGCTTTGCGTGATAATCTTCCTTCATTGAAATAGACTTTAGAAGCAATGACGACTTTATCACGGGCAACAAGTTTTTTAAGTGCCTTCCCTAGATACTCTTCACTGGTCCCTTTTGAATAAGTATTGGCAGTATCAAAAAAATTGATGCCACGATCCAAAGCGTGAGAGATGATCTTCTCTGTTTCTTTTTCGTCCAGTGTCCAATCATGCATCGTATGAGCTTCACCGAAACTCATACAACCAAGGCAGACTTTCGATACTTCGATATCAGTATTTTTAAGTTTCGTATATTCCATGCATACCTCCTAGCCATATAATAGATACTATCTTAGAAGTCTGCAAATGCCTTTTGACGATGATCTTTTATGCTTTTTAAGCATCATTTACCGCTTTTGACATAAAAGATTATCTTGGTGACATAGTCTTTTTCTAAAGAAGTCGATAGATAATCATTCAAAGCAAATTCATAAGAATCTGAGACGATCTCTAGTTCATGATCCTTACAATACTTCAAGATCTTTTCATATGTCTTCCCTATCGATAGATAGTCCCCAAGATGATATGCTTCGATACAGTCACCCTCTTTTATGACCATCGTATTGTCGACTTCTCTCTTTAAAGGCAAGAATGCAAAAGAAGCTTCGATATAGTGGCCTTCGATGATCCTCTTATATGGCACGATGACGCCGCTTTGCAGATAGACTTCAAAGCCCTTCTTTAGAGCTTTTGTAAAACAAGCTTTCGTGGCGATCGAGATCGCCTCAAGATCGTTTGGTTCTTTTACTTCTTCAAGATACAAGTACATCTCAGCCTGGTGTATGATCTTGATCGTATCTAGGTCATCTTTATGAGCGATCTCTTTGAGCTTTAATACTTTAGCTTCGATGCGCTCTTTTTTGAGTCTTAGCTCATCTATCTTCTTATCGATGATCGTACTCTGTGACTTTAAGGAAGCTATCGTCTTATCGATGTCATAACTCACCAGAAAATCTTTGATCGCCTTTAGTGACATCCCCAGATCTTTCATGATACAGATCGTATCTAGAACATCTAGTTTCTTGGCATCGTAATAGCGATAACCATTAGTATCGACAAAAGAAGGCTTGAAAAGCCCTATCTTGTCATAAAACAAGAGTGTCTGTCTTGAGATACCTTGCATCTTGGCTATCTCACTGATCGTAAATCTCGCTTGCATAGGCTTGACTGTATAGTTACTATACAGTTTATAATACGCCAGTATGCAAGATAAGTACAGAAGAAAACTTCAAAAAACTTTACATTCTCTGATTGCTGATTTTACTACCAAAAAAGTCGTCACGATCATTATTGGCGCCTTGATCTGCTCCTTTGGTATCCACAATATCCATCAAAGGACAGCGATCACCGAAGGCGGTGTCTTTGGTCTGATGCTTCTTTTGGAACATTGGTTCGATATCTCACCAGCCTATATCACACCGATATTAGATCTTAGCTGTTATCTCATAGCTTTCAAGTTCTTGGGCAAAGACTTCATCAAGACTTCAATCTTTTCGACTCTTTGCATCTCACTTTGTTATAAGTTGTGGGAGGCGATGCCTTATATGCTGCCAGATCTCACTAATTATCCCATCGTCGCCTCTATTTTAGGAGCTCTTTGTGTCGGTATCGGCGTTGGACTTGTCGTTAGATGCAATGGTTCACTTGGCGGTGATGATGCGCTGGCTCTGACGATCTCAAAAGTCACTGGTGTAAAGATCTCTAGTGCATATCTTTTTACTGATGTCACGGTCTTAGTCTTATCGCTTTCGTATATACCTGTGATGCGTATCATCTATTCTTTGATCACTGTCACTATCTCTTCTAATGTCATCGACTTTATCAAGAATATCAGACTAAAAGAAAAAAGCTTTCATCAAACGAACACTGAGTAATGGTATAGTATAACTATAAAGCTAAGCTTTAGGAGAATTATTATGAACTACTTAAAAGAAATGAAATGGAACAGCTCTCTCGCGAGCATCATCATGATCGCTCTTGGGATCGTTCTTATACTCTTTCCGGGTATATCACTCAACATACTCATGACTGCTCTTGGGATCATCGGTATCGTTATCGGTGCTATCGATGTCATCCGCTATCTAACGCTCGATGTCAAAGAGAGCTATTTTCGAAATGACTTCTTATACGGTGTCATCATCCTGACTTTTGGGCTTCTAGTCATCTTTAAGCCATCACTTTTCATCTCGATCATTCCTTTCATCTTAGGGCTTCTGATCATCTTCAGCAGCTTTCATAAGCTACAGGATGGTATCGACGCAAAAAGAATAGGTTATGATGGTGCGATCTGGTATATCATCTTGGCGATCATCGGGATCATCTTCGGTGTCATCATCCTCTTTGATCCTTTGAATTTCGCAAATGCGATCTTCATCGTCATCGGTATCGCTCTTGTCTATAGCGGTATCTCTGATCTTTATGTCACATTTTATCTATCAAAACGCTTCAAAGACCTATACGATAAGATGTGAAATCAGTAAGATATAGATATGATACATGTCACAAGTGAGATAGGGACCCTTAAAAAGGTCCTCTTACATCGTCCAGGTGCTGAACTATTGAATCTGACACCAGCCACATTACATGAGCTCCTTTTTGATGATATCCCCTATCTTGAAGTAGCTAGAAAAGAGCACGATGCCTTTTCCAAGATCCTTCATGCTGAAAGAGTCGAAGTCGTCTATCTTGAAGATCTTGTCGCTGAGATATTGAAAGATGATACTATCAAAGACCGATTCATAAGACAGTTCATCAAGGAAGCTGATATCCACACTAAGCGCTATACAGATATGCTCATCGACTATCTCAAGGATATCGATGACACAAAAAAGCTAGTCTTTAAGATGATGGCAGGAGTCAGTGCGAAAGAACTTGATAATAGTGCATTTTCACTTTATGATCTCATCAATGATGACTCAAAGATGATCATCGCACCTTTACCAAACCTCTATTTTACAAGAGATCCTTTCTTTACACTATTTGATGGTGTAGCGATAGATCATATGTATTCAAAGACGCGAGCGCGTGAGACGATCTTTGCAGAATATATCTTCAAATACCACAAAGACTATTGTGACACTGTCCACTATTATGATAGAGACCTGCCTTTTATGATCGAAGGTGGTGATGTCTTGGTCCTCAATGAGGAAGTATTGGCGATCGGGACCTCACAAAGGACGGAGCCTGATGCGATAGAGCTTTTAGCTGATCGGCTCTTTTCATCAAAATCGAAAGTCAAAGAGATCTTAGCGATCCATATCCCTAACACAAGGTCATATATGCATCTAGATACGATATGTACACAAGTCGATAAAGGTAAGTTCTTAGTACATCCATTACTTTTAGATCTCGCTGTATATCGTATAAGTAAAGATAAAGATCCAAGGATAATGAAGCTAGACAAAGATCTAAGGACTATCTTAAAGGAAGCTTTACGGCTTGATGATGTCACGCTCATAAGATGTGGCGGCAGTGATCTGCTTACAGCCTTTCGCGAACAGTGGAACGATGCTTCAAACACTTTATGTATAAAACCTGGCGTCGTCATCTGTTATGAGCGTAATGTCGTAACGAACAAGATATTACAAGAGCACGGCATCAAAGTGCTCACGATACCAAGCTCAGAGCTCTCGAGGGGTCGAGGAGGACCTCGTTGCATGAGCATGCCACTTATTAGGGAGGACGTATGATCGATCTTAGAGGAAGACATTTTCTTACACTTCGTGACTATTCAAAAGATGAGATACTCTATCTCATAGAGAAAGCCCAAGAGTTCAAAAGACTCAAGAAAGAACATATCGTCCACGACTATCTCAAAGGACGTAATATCGTCATGATCTTTGAGAAGACTTCGACTAGGACGCGTTGCTCGTTTGAGGTCGCTGCTCATGATCTAGGCATGGGGACGACTTATCTTGATCCACGCTCGTCACAGATGGGCAGAAAAGAATCTCTTCTTGATACAGCTAAAGTCTTAGGAAGGATGTATGATGCGATCGAATATCGCGGCTTTAGGCAAGATAAAGCTGAGCTCTTAGCTAAGAATGCTGGTATACCTGTACTTAATGGTCTGACTGGTAGCTACCATCCAACGCAGATGTTGGCTGATATGCTCACGATCAAAGAACATTTTAAACATCTTGAAGGTCTTAAGCTCGTCTTTATCGGTCCAACACGAAATAGCGTCGCTAATTCTCTTTTGGTCACGACAAGTAAACTGGGTATCGACTATACAGCTTGTGGTCCTAAAGAACTTTGGCCTGATAGAGAACTCTATGAAGAATGTCTTAAAGAGGCTAAACGAAACAACTGCCAGATAGAACTCACAGAATACATCAATGAAGCATTAGAAGGCGCTGATGTCGTCTATACGGATGCTTGGGTGATGATGGGTGAGCCTAATGACCTTTGGAAGGAGCGCAGTGAGCTTTTGCGTCATTACCGCGTCGACATGAAGATGATGAAAAAAGCTAAAGATAATGCCATCTTCATGCATTGCTTGCCTGCCTTCCATGACCAAGAGACCGAACTTGCAAAAGAACTATATGAAAAACTAGGTCTTGTCGATCTTGAAGTATCTGATGAAGTATTCAACTCTGAAAGATCGAAAGTCTTTGACCAGGCTGAAGATCGTGTCCATACGATCAAAGCCCTGTTATACGAGATATTGAAATAAAGATGGCCCTTTGAGCCATCTTTTGATATCACTTCATGAACATCCGTATCAGTTTATCTTTAAAGGAACTATATGGACGATAGCGCATCGGCATGTCGATCCATGTCTTTTTATCGACGATACTCTTGAGGTGTGAGAAAGTCTCAAAGCCGACTTTGCCATGGTAGCCGCCCATACCACTTTCACCAACTCCACCAAAAGGCATCGCACTAGTTGCTAAATGGATGATCGTATCATTGATACAACCGCCACCAAACATGATCTGTCTTGTCACTTTCTCTTCGATCGCTTTATCGTTAGTGAAAAGATATAGTGCAAGTGGGTCTGGCATACTGCGGACCTTTTCGATCATCTCGTCAAGATCATCATAGATAAGGATAGGCATGATAGGACCAAAGATCTCTTCACCCATCACAGCATCTTCAAAAGTGACGTTATCCAAGACAGTTGGAGCGATCTTGAGCGAGGACTTATCACCATAGCCACCGACGATGACTTTCTTCGGATCGATGAGGCCCATCAAACGATCGAAGTGTTTTTCATTGACGATACGACCGTAGTCATCCATCGCTAAGATCTCACCACCATATTGTTTATCGATCTCTTTTTTGACAAGTTCGATGAATTCATCGTGAATGGCTCTGTCGACCAAGACATAATCTGGCGCAACACAAGTCTGTCCCACATTGAGATATTTACCAAAAACTAAGCGTCTAGCAGCTAATTTAAGATCACAGCCCTTTGTGATGAAGACTGGTGATTTGCCACCCAATTCCAAAGTGATAGGAATGAGATTGTTACTGGCGCGAGACATGACTTCTTTTCCGACATTGACACTACCAGTAAAGAAGATGTAATCAAAGTTTTGATCGAGCAGTGCTTGATTCTCTTTCCTACCACCAGTAACGACACTGATGAGATCATCTTCAAATGCTTTAGCACAAAGCTTTTCAAGTAGTTTGGAAGTGGCTGGTGAATAAGCACTTGGTTTGATACAGACTGTATTACCGGCTGCTAAAGCATCGACGACAGGGTCCATCGTCAACATGAAAGGATAGTTCCATGGACTCATGACCAAAACGACACCATAGGGGCTAGGTCTTCTAAAAGACTTAGCATGGAATTGAGCTAATGGGGTATGGACACGTTTGTCTTTTGCGAAGCTTTTGATGTGTCTGAGCATATAATCGATCTCATTTATGACCATCCCGATCTCACAAAAGTAAGCTTCGCTCTTGCCTTTGCCAAGATCAGCGTAAAGTGCTTCATAGATCTCATCTTCCATCTGTAATATCGTCTCTTTGAGACGTTTGAGATTGACGATGCGATAGTCGATATCGAGAGTACGACCTGTCGCAAAGTAAGCTTTTTGTTTTTTTATCATCTTTTGGATCAGTTCTAGTTCCATTATTCTTGCTCCTTGACTTCTCTATAGAATCTTTCTAGTTCTTTGGCTGTATAGAACACCGGTACAGGATAGAGAGGGTTGCCTTCCTTTTCTGCTTGTCTTGCAAGTGTGGGGATATCCTCATCCTTGATACCTTTTAATTTATCCGGTATCTGCATATAAGCATTGAGCTCTTCGATAGCTTTGATGAACTTTTCAGCAGCTACTTTCGCGCTATCATCTTCACTCGCTACTTTGGCATACACAGCTAGCTCTTTAAGCTTATCATAGATAGCTTCCTTATAACCTTTTAGTACATAAGGCATGATGACGGCATTCGCCAGTCCATGTGGAATACCATATTTACCACCCAAGGAGTGGGCTATCGCATGGATATAGCCAACATACGATACCGTAAAGGCACAGCCAGCTAGATAAGCCGCATCAAGCATATTCTTTCGAGCCTTCAGATCATCTGGTCTATCATAAGCGATCTTGATATTGTCAAAGATGAGTCGGACCGCTTCAAGACTCTCTTGTCTTGTCTTTTTCGTCGTACTTCTTCCAATATAAGCTTCAACAGCGTGCGTCAGTGCATCCATGCCAGTCGTTGAAGTCAAAGACTTCGGAAGTGATAATGTAAGCCTCGGCTCTAGAAGCGCATATTCTGGGATCAAGACAAAGTCGTTGATCGGATATTTGAAGTGCGTCTTCTCATCTGTGATGACAGCGGCCAAAGTCGTTTCTGATCCTGTACCTGCTGTTGTCGGTACAGCGATCAAAAGTGGGATCTTCTTAAGGACCTTAAGGACACCTTTCATCTTACGAATGTCTTTGTTTGGTCTGGCGATCTTGGCACCAAGACCTTTTGCACAATCCATACTTGAACCACCACCGATAGCGATGATGGCTTTACAGGATCCTTCTTCATAAAGTCTCTTAGCTTCCATGATGTTCTCGATCGTCGGATTAGCTACCGTCTTATCGTAGACGACGATCTTGATATCACTTTGATCAAAGCCCTTCATAAAGTCATCGATGATACCAGTCTTTCTAAGTCCGGCATCCGTCACGATGATCACGCTATCCACCTCATGGCCTTTTAAGACCTTGACGACTTCAGCATAGTCTTTAAGACGCTCAGGTCGTCTATAAGGCAAGATAGGGATAGCTAGCTTGAAGACTGTCTGATATATCCTACAGCCTAGCTCATACAACGACTTCATATTAGTTATCCTTTCTCTATGTCTTTATTCTATCACTAAACAAAGACTTGTCGATAAATAATGTAACCGTTTGCATTATAAAAGCCCCATTTTGGAGCTTTTTTCGTTTGCGATCTATGATTTTATAGTCTTGATCCCAAAGAGGAAGTAGATGATGTGAAAAAGCCAGACTAGACCTAAGATGATCTGTCCAATAAAGACCTTATGCATCATGATGAAGCCTATCATCATGAGGATCGTGACTGTGATCATGATCTTGATCTTTGTCTTCATCGTCATCCCTTCGCCCTTCACATATGATTCTAAGTTATCTTTGTAAAGTCTTGTCGCTATAAACCAAGTATGCAGACGCTTTGAACTCTTGGCAAAGCCATATGCCGCCATTAGTAAGAAGGGAAAGGCAGGCAGTAAAGGCACTACCACGCCGATCGCACCAAGTATGAGGCCGATAAAGCCGATGATGAGATAGATAGTCTTTTTCATTTGTTTTTCCTCTCTTTTATCGTTGATATCAAATGATCGATAGCCATTATTGGATCGTGATATAGCATTCTTGGTCCACTGTAGCGCATGACTTCTTTTATCATCTTGCGCATATCCCCTCTATAACAGTGAACTTTACAATTGCTGCAGAATGATTTTGTCGCCATAAAAGGACAACGGTCGATGCGCTCATGGGCATATCTTTCAAGCTTTACACAGTCTATGCATAGCTCATCGCCCTTGTGTTTGCCTTTATGATAGATATGTATCATCTTACTGATAGTCTTCTTTTCTTTTTCTCTTTTATCCATGATCACCTCTTGATGTCGATAATGCGATCAGCGATACGCAAAGACCTGTCGCGATGTGAGACTATGACGATAGTCTTATCGATCGCTTCTTCTTTAAGTGCCCTTAAGATCATGCCCTCAGAGAGACTATCGAGATTGCTGGTGGGCTCATCAAGTAAGATAAGATCACTTTGATGTAAGAAGATACGTGCTAAGTTCAATCTTTGACGCTCACCTGATGATAAGCTACTTCCTAGCTCACTTATCTTTGTCTTATAACCATCTGGTAAAGACATGATGAGTTCATGGATCTGAGCTTTCTTGGAAGCTTCGATGACCTCTTCATCGCTCGCATCAGCCTTCGCGATCTTGAGATTGTTTATGATCGAGTCATGAAATAGATCAGCATCTTGCGTCATATATGCGCTCATCACTCTCAGATCATGTGTCGCTACTTCTTTTAGATCCTTGTCTTTGATATAGATATGGCCACTATCTGGATCATAAAAGCGCATGATGAGCTTTAGCAGTGTCGATTTACCAATACCACTTTTACCTCGAATGCCGACGATCTCGCCTTTTTTGATCTTGAGGTCTAGATGCTCAAAGATCTTCTCTTTTTCATAGCTAAAACTTAGATCAGTGATAGAGATGTCATCAAAATAAGTCTTTTTGACATCTGTGACCTCTTTGATGAGGGGCTCTTCTTCAAGCAGATCTTCGACACGTTTAGCAGCAGCCATCGTGTTTTGTAGAGTGCTGGATAAGTCAGCTATCGCCACTGTCGGACCAAATGCTGACATCAAAGTCACAGTCGTCACAAGGACGATAGTTGCCTCCATCCCCGATGTGATCGAAAGGAGAGTGCCACAGACCAAGATAGCGACATCGAAAAACATGATCGCAAAAGTAACTAGTGACTTATTTGATCTCGTTATATCTTTGAGCTTCTTTTCGTGAGCTTTGAGCTCTGTGCTCATCTGCTCTAACTCTTTGATGCGCTCATCATCATACGCAAAGGCATCGATCTCTCTTATCCCTCTTAGAGTCTCTAAGATGAAAGAAGACAGTTCGCCAGACTCTTGCCTATAGTACAAAGCCTCTTGATCACTTCTTTTATTTGTGATCAAAGGCAAGATGATACCGATCGTGATATATGCTGATAGACTTATAAGCCCAAGATAGATATTTTGCATAGTGATAAAGATCACGATGCAAAGATCGAAGATGATCGCGATCAGCACTGGCGATATCGTATGTGCAAAGAACACTTCTAATAGCTCGATATCTGTAGTGATAAGATTTATCAGGTCTCCTTTGCCTTTAGTATCAAGCTTACTTGGAGCTAGTGTGCGTAACTTATAGAAGATCTTATGACGTATCAGTGCAAGAAGCTTGAAGGCAATGTAATGGTTGAGGTTTTGTTCGCCATAACGCAATATACCACGTGCTAAAGCGACGATGATCATTGCTATCATCAAAGACATGAATGAAGAACCATTACTTATCGCGATCAGTGCATAGATCGCTAAGACGCTGATCGCTGTTGCCATAAGATGTCCGATAACGCCTAAGATGACAGCCGATATCATATGCAAAGTAAGTGGTCTTACAAGACCCAACATCTTAAATAATGGTCTCATCTAAAGCTCCTTTCATGAATCCTTCATAATACATCTGGCTTGTATATAGCTCATGATAAAGTCCTTTTTCTTTTAGTAGTTCTTTATGGGTACCAGATCCTATGATCTTCCCGTCTTTAAGGCAATAGATCATATCAGCCTCAACAACGTTAGCTAGACGATGAGAGATAAGGACGATAGTCTTTTGACCTTTGAGCTTTAAGATCGTATCCATGATGGTCTTTTCACTTTCGACATCGATGTTACTAGTAGCTTCATCAAAGATATAGATAGGACTATCCTTGATGAGGGCTCTAGCGATAGCTAATCTCTGTCTTTGACCACCTGAGAGATCTTTGCCCCCTTCATTTATCTTCGTATCAAGACCATTCAGCTCTTTAAAGTATTCATCAAGCTCGACTTGTTTTAGGACTTCATGCATGCGCTCTTCACTAACTTCTTTATCTCCCATCTTCAAGTTGTAGCGCACTGTTCCTTTAAAGATATGAGCGTCTGATGGCACATAAGTGATGAGATCTCTTATCCTGTTACTTGCTATCTTCTTGAGGTCTTCGCCCTTAAACTCGATCGTTCCCTCATAATCGTCACTTCTTGCCAAAAGCAATTTAGCGATCGTCGACTTGCCAGAACCGCTAGGTCCAACGATCGCGACTAGAGCCCTGTCTTTGATCGTGATATCGATATCTTTTAAGACATATCTTTCACCATAGGCAAAAGACAGATCTTCTATTCTGATGTCGCCATCCTCTTCTTTGATATCGCCATCTTTCTTAGGCTCCTTGATATCAAAGAGCTTGAACATCTTATCGCTTGCTGCCATCCCATTCATCGCGATGTGGAAGAAAGAGCCCAAAAGACGCATCGGCAAGAAGAAATCGGCACTGATCAAGATGATGAAGAGAGCAGATGTAAGATCGATATCACCACTTTTAAAACTGAATAGAGCCATGATCATTCCGATAGCTGCTCCTCCATAAGCGACGATGTCCATGATCGTGATCGAGTTGAGTTGCATCGAAAGGACCTTCATCGTGATCTTCCGGAAGCTCTCAGCTTGCTCATCCATTTCTTTTTGTTTATAAGAATCAGCTTCATAGAGTTTGAGTGTCGTTAGACCCTGAAGGTCTTCCAAGAAACTGTCACCCATCTTGCTGTACTCATCCCAATACTTCCCCAATAGACGTTTAGCCCACCTTTGGATGATGATGATCGTTATCGGAATAAGAGGAACACAGATAAAAAGGACTATAGCAACCTTCATATCAAGAGGCAAGATGATCAAAAAGAGTGTCAATGGCGCGATGATCGCATAGAAGAACTGTGGTATGTAATTACCGAAATAGTTCTCTAATTGATCGACACCTTCAGATGTGATCTGTGTCACTTCGGAGCTAGAAAGTACATTCTGGTAGCGATCTTTTAAGACAAAAAGCTTCTTGAAGATCTTCTCTCTAAAACCAAATTTGATGATCTCTGTCGTCTTAAAAGACATCTTCATAGAGAAAGCAGACGCCCCTAGCTTAATGATCAAAGATATGAAGATGATACCGACGATGATCGCTAACTCGCTTAGGTCAAGGTCAGCGATCATGAGCTTGACGATCGATCGAGCGATCATAAACATCATCACGACATTAGCCAAAAGAGCTATCCACTGTCCTATGATATTGAAGACGATATATCTTTTAGTCTCTGGCATACTAGCCAATAATCTCTTGTCGATCATACACCCTCCTGTTAGATACAACTAACTCACTGTTAAAAATAAAGGTACCGTTAGGTACCTCTAACACATTCATTATACTGATGTGATTTTTTTACGCAATAGAATATCTAGATATCGCGATGTTTAAAGATCGCTGTACCAATGATGAAAGTCAAGACAAAGACAAAGATCCCAAGCACCAGCATGCCATAGAGCACTGTGCCTGACATATCGAGCATTTCGATCTGTTCGATGACACTATTAAAATCTAAGATCGAAAGATCGACACCAGATAATTCGCCAATCTTGCTTATCAAAAGCGGTTCGAAGTTGATAAAGGCGATCGCGACGATCATCGATGGCATCTGCTTTTTGATCAAGACCGAGATGAAATAACCGATCATCGCATAGATCGCGACGATGAGCATCTGGACCAAGATACTTTCGACGAATTCAAAAGTCGTCCATGGCATCGCATCTGAAACAAACGGTATGCCTCTAAAGATGCCCCAAGCTAAAGCGCCGGCAAAAGCCAAAACAAACATGATCTCTGAGATGAAGATCGACACCGACAGACGTCCAAGATAGATCTTAGTCTTAGAGACGCCACTTGACATGATCGATTTGATCGTACCTTTTTCATAGTCATTAGTGACATACATAGCGATCATGATGATGAAAAAGATATTGTAATAAGAGACGACACCACTGAGGATCTCCGCCATGCTCAAGGTCTTATCAAGCTCGCAGATAAAGGCATACAAGATACCAAGTGGAGCAGCGGCTAGAAGTGACAAGAAAAAGGACATGTTGTGGCGACACTTGAAAAGTTCTGCTTTGAAGATCCTAAACATTTGCGTCACCTCCCACGACTTCTAAAAAATAAGTCTCCAGATCCTTACCAGAATCTTTGAGTTCTTGTGCTGTAAAACTTCTTACGACTCTCCCCTCTAACATGAAAGCGTAATCTGTTGCGATCTTTTCCATCTCGCTTAAGATATGACTGGAGATGAAGATCGTGACACCATCTCTTTTCAAGTCTTCTAAGAGCTTGCGGATCTCAGCGATCGCTACCGGGTCTAGACCATTAGTTGGCTCATCGAGCATAAGGATATCTGGCTCACCAAGTAACGAACACGCTATTCCAAGCTTTTGACGCATTCCAAGTGAGAAAGCTTTGACTCGACGCCTTTTTACACCATCTAACCCAACTTTCTTTAAGACTCTTTCGACATCTTTTCTACCTTTACCATGAAGTTTAGCGTAGTAAAGCGCATTAGCGTAAGCGCTCATCTCATCATAAAAAGCTGGTACTTCGATGATACTACCAATGTGACCGCGCTCCTTCCAAAGTTCAGACTCTTTAGTGTGACCATTGATCGCGATCGTTCCACTAGTCTTATTGTTAAAGCCTAAGACAAGTTTCATAAAAGTCGTCTTGCCCGCCCCATTTCGACCTATGAGGCCAAAGATCGAGCCCTTTGGCACTTTGATATCGACATGGTCATTGGCTAAAAAACCCTTATAATCTTTTGTGAGACCCATCGTCTCTATCGCGTACTCCATCACTTCGCTCCTTTGATTTTACTATGATAATAAAACGCAAAGACGATACCTATGATCGTCAAAGCTAAAAAAGCTCCTGGCACGATCAATGATGATGTCGTAAACGATGGAATGACGACCATCAGTGAGAAAGCCGTCATAGCAAGTCCCAAGATAGTGATAAAGACACTAATGTAATAGCAGATCTTATATAATCTTATATTCATCTTTTCCCCCTTTTTAAACAGATCATATTTTAACATAGATGAGCATATTTGTATGTATTGACGATATCTGTTAGAATCTTTAGGTATGGAAAATAAAAAAGAATTCAATGCAAACGAAAAACGAGTATTCGCTAAGGGATGGTGCTTCGCTAAGATCTTCTTTATGTTTTTTATCGGCTGTATCATCGGTACTTACTATGAAGAGATCCTAAATTTCGTCAGGACCGGAGTCTGGGAATCAAGACAAGGTATCATCTATGGTCCTTTCAATCCCATCTATGGTTTTGGCTTCGCTGGCTTCGCTCTTCTTTTAGGTAAAAACAACGATACACGACCTTGGTGGAAGACTTACATCTATTCTTGTCTCATCGGAGGTATCGCCGAGTTCTCTCTGAGCTGGATCGGAGAAGTCCTCTTTCATGCGAACTCTTGGGATTACTCGAATATGCCTCTTAACATCGGTGGACGTACGACGATACCTTTCATGCTTTTTTGGGGTATTGGTGGTCTCTTATTCATGCGCTTTATCTATCCATTCTTATCGAAACTTATCGAAATGATCCCTTACAAAGTTGGTAAGATCATATTGCCGATACTTGTCGTCTTTATGGCTTTAGATATGTTCGTATCATATACCGCCCTCTTTAGACAAGGCCAAAGGCTAAATGGCAGACCACCGCTCACCTTCTTAGGTGAGATCTATGATCAGGTATATACTGATGAATTCTTATCTGAAGTATATGCCAATATGCATCATGATGATATTGGAGTCGATCCTGATTGAAAAAATGAGCGCTAAAGCTCATTTTTGTTATCTGTATCATGTTTGATAAATGGTATATGACTCGTCACTTCCTCGATGATACTATCTTTAAGGGAGTCACCTAAGATGCTTATCGCTTCCTTTATCAGCTTACCATCTTCTTCATCAAGCTCATTCATATGCTTCATGACTTTAAGTAGATTACCGACAAAGTGTTTAGTTAGATCTTCCATCTTATCGCCATCACATCCACCTATTGCATCAAAGATGATATCGACGACTTCCTTGCGCTCGCTACGTGATAATTTCTCTAGATAATCATGAAAAGCTTGATCAAAAGCTCGAGAGATAGCTGTATCTTCACTTGTCAAAACGAAGTCTTTGCGCACAACTTCCCAGCTATAGATGTCATGTTGTAGGACGCCAGAAGCATTAGAATTTACAGTTACTTGTAGCTCTTTATGTGACAACATCTTACCAAAGAAAGATGATTGAGGCATATAAGTAGCGATTAGTGGCAAAGCGATCTTCTTATCGATGTCTTTGACGATATTCTTGTGAAGACCTGGACCATCAAAAGAGAAGACGCCTTTGATACGCTGAGCTACCTCATCTTTACAAAAGAGCGCTGCATAAATAGCAAGATTACCTCCTTTAGAATGACCACCTAAAAAGAGATCTCCTTTTGTATTAGTAGCTACAAGATCGAGATACTCTAAGGCATCTGTCTGTGATGGAACTTCTTCGTCAAAAGTCATGAGCAGATCTTCTTTCCAGCCGTTGATCGTATCATCAGTGCCGCGAAAAGATAAGAAATACCGCTCATCAGCCAATTTGATCGTGATCGTTGAGAACTGTTCGACGCTATCATCATCAAAACGGAAATCATGATACATCAGCATAAGATCGCCAAAGCGTAAGGATCCAGCCATAAGACGGAACAATTCTGGATCTTGATCATGGAATTTTGGCCTTTCAGCGATATTAGCACTATAGAGTTCATAAGCCTTAGCTACTGTCATTCCGTTTTTGTCATTATAGAGGATGTCTTTCATATCCATATAAGAAAAACGCGACAGGACTAAGGCATCTACTTCATTGAAATGATCTTGTGCAAAAGTTAGATCGCCACGCCAGATAAGATAATCGATGATATTAGTGATCGTCTTTTTAGCCATGATCAATTACTTGATTGGGTTGGGATAAAGACTCTGATCGCATCAGCAAGTGAATGTAGGTTACGCGTTTGGATCAAGACTTTACCATGTCCACTGAAATTATTGACGATACCCTCACCAGTTGTAAAACCGAATGTTCCTGATGCGATCTCTAGATGGTAATCAAGTGTGCTCTCCCAGGCAACGACATGCTCATTATCGATAATGAGTGGTCTATCTTCTGTCACTTCAAGCTCTAGGATATCACCGAAAGCTGAGACTAGTACTTCGCCTTCACCTTCCGTCTCCATGACAAAGAGTCCACCTGTTCCCGCAAATAGCGCCTTGCCGATATCTTGCCTTTTCATCGTATAGTCAACACCCTCATCACTTGCTAGGAAAGCTGCTGTATTGAGGCGATAACTAGTATTATCGTCGACGCTCAAAGCGACAACTTTTCCAGGTAATGCAGGAGCGATGCCGATGATCGCGCCATTCCTTTGACCAACAGCCTCCGTTATGAACATACTTTCACCGCTGGTCAAAGAGCGACCTATCGCTCCAAAAAGGCCACCAATACCCGACTTCTTTGAATTTAAACGCCCCTCGATCTCAACGTCAGCCATATAAGCCATAGCTCCTCTTTCGACACGAACTGTCTCACCTTGCATAAGCGTTATCTCAACAAGTGGGCAATCCGTATCACCTAACATACGATAATCCATAATATATCCTCCATCTCTATACTATATCAAAATGCCTCTTACAATATCTCTAGTAATGCGTCTACTTCATCTTCACTAGTAGACCAACTGACCACAAAGCGAATGACTGTATGTGTCGCATCTTTCTTCTCCCAAAAGCTGAAATTGACTTTACTTGCAAGATCAGCCATGTCTTTATCATCGATACTGATAAAGATCTGATTAGTCGGTGCGATAATCGCCTGCTCATAGCCTTTTTCTTCAAGACCATGTCTTAATCTATCCGCCAATCTTATCGCCTCTTTCGCTATCCGTTCATATAGCCCATCCTCAAACATCTTATAGAATTGGACGCCTAAGATACGTCCTTTAGCCAAAAGAGCACCGTGTTGTTTGATGAGGGTGAAAAGATGAGGTATCGTGTCTTTCTTTCTGACAACTAGTGCTTCACCAAAGAGCGTACCACACTTTGTTCCACCAATATAGAAGACATCAGTCAAACGGCCTAAGTCTTTAAGTGAGACATCATTCTCTTTTGAAGCAAGCGCATAAGCAAGTCTTGCCCCATCGATATAGAGATATAGATCATACTTATCACAGACTTCTCTTATCGCTTCTAACTCTTTTAAAGAATATAGTGTCCCATATTCTGTTGGTTGTGACAGATAGATCATTCCCGGATGGACCATGTGCTCATGGTTACCATCAGCGTAGAAGTCAGCACAATACGCCTCTATCCTCTCAGCACTGATCTTTCCATCTTCATGCTTAAGCGTCAAAACTTTATGTCCGCCATGTTCGATAGCACCTGCTTCATGTGTGCTTATATGTCCTGTATCAGCTGCTATCACTCCTTCATAAGGCTTAAGGAAGCTTGAAATGACGACTTCATTGGTCTGGGTACCACCGACTAATAGGTATACTTCTCCATTACTGATACCACAGGCTTCAAGGATCTTAGCTTTAGCTAGAGCAGAATAACTATCAGTGCCATAGCCTTCAGTCTTCTCGCTATTTGTCTTATTCAATGCTTCTAGGATCTCAGGATGACATCCTTCTTGATAATCTGATGCGAATGCTAGTGTCATAAGTCCTCCTTCTCTAGTCTTGGTCTTCGATATCATATATAATAACACTTCGGAGGTCGACTATGATATTAGATGAGATAGATAAAGATATACTAAAACTAGCTAAAGAATCCGATGTCATCTTGCATGACATCTATGAGAAGATCGATGAGACATGCTTATATAATTCTGATCGTATCTTAGAGGCGTTTATCGAGAATAGAGTCTCTTATAGTGATTTCGCGGATATCAATGGCTATGGTAACTATGATGAAGGAAGAGATAAACTTGAGCGCATCTTCGCTAAAGTCTTAGGAACAGAGGATGCTTTAGTAAGACCACAGATCATGAGTGGTACAAATGCTATATATCTTGCCCTGAGTGCTCTTTTAAAACATGGCGATACATTACTATCGATCAGTGGTACGCCTTATGATTCTCTAAGAGAGATGATCGGTATCATCGGTGATTCCTCACAATCATTAAAAGCTTATGGCGTTGACTATCTTGAGATCGATCTTGTGGATGATGATTTTGATGATGAAAAGATCATAAAGACGATCAAAGATAAAAAGATCAAAGTCGTTGAGATCCAAAGATCTAAAGGTTATGCATCTCGAAGATCGCTGACTATCGCCAAGATCGAAAGGATCATAAAGAAGATCAAAAAGATAGATCCAGAGGTCATCATCGCTGTCGATAATTGTTATGGTGAGCTCGTTGAGAAAAGAGAACCAGGACATGTTGGGGCAGATATCGTCATTGGCTCGCTGATGAAGAATCTTGGTGGTGGCATAGCTGCGACTGGTGGTTATGTCGCAGGTCGCAAAGACCTCATCGAAATGGTCGCTGAAAGGCTCACGGCGCCCGGTATCGGCAAGGATCTGGGAGCTAACTTCGATCAGAACATCTCCTTCTTCAAAGGTATCTTCATGGCACCAAGTGCAGTAAGAAATGCACTCAAGACTGCTGTTTTTGCAGCATATATGCTTGAAAAGCTCGGTTATGATGAAGTAGCACCGCGCTACGATGAAGAGCGTACTGATATCATCCAAACTCTCGTTTTAGGTTCAGAAGAAAGACTGACAGCCTTTACCCAAGGTATCCAGTCATCAAGTCCTGTCGACTCTTTTGTTAGAGTGATGAGTGCACCGATGCCTGGCTATCC
Organism: uncultured Erysipelotrichaceae bacterium; assembly: GCA_944326055.1. GTDB lineage: Bacteria > Bacillota_I > Bacilli_A > Erysipelotrichales > Erysipelotrichaceae > JAHHTG01. The sequence goes on along the minus strand of CALVCT010000049.1, from coordinate 24,057 downwards.
CTTCAATGAAGTCATGGCTGCTGGTAGTTTTACTCAAGGCAGTACGATCGAGCTCAGTGCTGACGCTCCTGTCATAGAACCTTATCGCCTCTATATGCAAGGTGGATTGACTTTCGAATATGGCAAGCTATCGATCCTACTGGCACTATCAAAATTAGCTAACTAAAAAAGGGTGTTTCAAGACCTAGATACATAGATCTTGAAACACTTTTTTAAACACTACCGATCTGTCCACCATCGATGCGGATGATCGTATTATTGATAAAAGCAGCACGATCACTGACAAGGAAGCTTACAAGATAAGCTACTTCCTTAGGATCTCCATAACGTTTGACCATGATCTTCTCGACTTCTTCTTTCAAAAATTCCTCATCATAGCCATCAAGTTCTTTCTCGGTACCGATAAAACCTGGTGCTATACAATTGACATTGATGTAAGGTTGAAACTCAAAAGCTAGATCATGAGTAAGTGAGATAAGGGCAGCTTTAGAAGCATCATAATCGATGCACATCGGATAATAAGTATTCATTCCATTAGTCGATGAGATATTGATGATGCGGCCATATTCATTCTCTAACATATGGCGATAAACACGCTTGGCACAATTAAAAGCTCCGACGACATTGACATCAAACGTCCTTCTAAAGTCTTTCGCATCTTTAAGATGAAACAGATTGGAAAGATCGATAGCCGCATTATTGATGAGGATATCGACGCCACCTAACTCTCTTTCGATCTCACTGATCATCTGATCGACTTCACTTTCATTTGCGACATCACATTTGATAGATAGACATCTGACACCATAAGTATCGACGACCTCAGACTTGAGCTTTTCAGCAGCATCAAAAGATGTGAGATAGTTTATGACGACATCATAGCCATCATTTGCTAGTTCTCTTACGATCGCTGCGCCTATACCTCTAGCGCCACCAGTGACAAGAGCGACTCTTTGCATAATAAAGAAAGAGCTCCTTAAGCTCTTCCTGAGTATTTGCCATCAGCTGAGAAGACGACGATCTTCTCACCAGGTTCGATGAACTGTGGGACTCTGAGTTTGAGGCCAGTCTCTGTCACAGCATCTTTCGTTTGATTGCTTGGTGCGCCTTTGATCGCTGCATCTGTCTCTGTAACAGTCAGTTCAACTTTCTCCGGTACAGATACTGATAGTAAAGTCCCTTCAAAGAACATCAAGCTCACTTCTGATCCTTCAACGATAAAATACTTATTGAAGCCTACTTGATCCTCAGATAATTCATATGTGTCATAAGTCTCAAGATCCATGAAGTAGTAAGTATTATCAGCTGAGTAAGAATATTGTGCTGATTTCTTTGAGATATTAGCGGCATCGAATTTCGTTGAAGCATTGAAGTTACGCTCTTGGACGCTTCCAGTCTTGAGGTTCTTCATCTTCGTCTTTAGGATCGCTGCGCCTTTTCCTGGTTTGACATGTTGGAAGTCTAAGACGACCCATGGATCGCCATCGACGATGAGGGTCAGACCTGTTCTAAAATCACCTGCTGCAATTGCCATTTTTATCACTCCTTAATCTTTACACATCAATTGTATCAATTTATCGGATTACTCTCAAGTCACTAGAAGATCGAGAGCTTCTTTTCTTCCTTGTGCTCTTTGATGTACTTTGTCCACTTGATATAGCCATAGGTCGTATTTGTAAAATATCCAAGCTTCAAGATAAGCAAGACATACTGACCTGATAAGATATTGATGATCGCTTCAAGAGCAGAACAGATATACCAAGCTATCCACTGTTCGCGGAACCTAAAGAAGATAAAAAGACCATTGGCGATACCAACTGCTGAAGCACAGGCATCGATATAGATGATCGCTGTCTCAAGACTTTGATCATTATAGAAATCAGTCGCGATATCAAGACCACTGATGAGATATCCGACCGCAAATGTCCAAATGACGATCAGGGCGATGACCAACACTTCTTGCCAACCCTTAAGTCTTCTGACGATCGTCAGCTCATCTTCATCAGTATCTTTATGACGTGACCAGTTGACAAAGCTGATGATGTCGATAGGCAACCAGAAGAAAAGTGTCGTCGCTAATGTCGCGAAACGGTACATGAGGACGATTGAGATCGCGATCTCCGTGATCTCAACAAGCACAGAGACCAAGAAATTGTAACGTGATTGCTTTGAGATCAATAACTCGCATAAGATATTGAGGAAAGTGTCCAAAAGATAGAGCCACATAATGATGATACCATTGACACCATTGGCACTCTCTTCTGGAAAGAGTACTGAAAAGATCGTCGCTAGGACCATGATCGAAAGGAACCAACACTTTTCATAAGTCGAAAACTGCTTACCAAATCCCAACATCACTGCCACTGAGATAGCTAAGATGATCGAAGCGTTCGCGAAATTGAAGACGCTCATCATCTCATCAGCCATCATCTCGCTATAGCTTGTCTTTATCTCATTATCCAAAACATCTTGATGATCAAAATACAGCGATCTACCATCTTCAGTCTCATAGATATAGGCTGTGATAGACTCTTTATCTAAAGCTGTATATTCATCTTCTGTATAAGTGATCGTCAAAGAACCTTCATCTGAACTATAACTCACTTCACAAACGCTGTATTCTTCAAAATCACATTCTGTTTCATCCATCATCATCGTCGTCTCACCAATATAAGTGACACGCCCAACATCACTATTCACTTCGATCGTACCAAAGACATAAGCTATGATAGAAGCTATCACCAACGCGCACAAAGCGCCTATCTCGACGATACGTACTTTCTTATTAGGCTCTTTGTTTCTTCTAAAAAAAGCGATCATTGATATCCCCCTTATGCAAAACGATGATAATTATAATCGATTTATGCTTTCTTGTGAATCACCGGGCAAAAAAGTCCAGTGATGATCACTAGTGCAACCATCAGTTGCTGATCTTCAAGCTATAAGTGGTTTACATTTAGTGATCTTAGGGTCATCATATGATCAAGGAGGAGATCATGAATATCGGTGAGAGAATATTTGAAGAAAGAAAACGTAAAGGACTATCACAAAGTGAGTTGGCTGATCTTATCGGCGTCTCAAGACAAGCTGTCTCTAAATGGGAAAGTTCGACTGCTACTCCAGATCTTGATAAGATCGTCGCATTAAGTAAAGTTTTGAAATATCGATCGATCATTTGATCAATGGTACAGACCAAGTTACTAAAAAACAAAAAAGAAGATCGATCCTCTGATCTTTACGATCATAGCGACAGCTTTCGACCTTTTCGCTTTGATCATGGTCTTGAACTATTTTCTTTATATCCCTAAAGTTTGTATCATCCCGCCTTCCCTTATCGTCATCGCTCTTGCGCTATATGCACTTGGGATAGTGATCGGTGATAAAACAAAAAGAAAAAGGGCTCATCGTATCTTTTGGTCGATAAATATCTGAATCATACTATTTGTTATCTTATATATGATCTTTATGAAGGTGTGTACTGACCATGAGATCATATGGTACTACATGCCATCATACCCAGATATCTATCTTTATGTTGGAAGTTATAGTCCATATTCAAGATTATATGCTGAAGCTCTGACACTTTATGATCTTGTCGTCAGTTACTTCTACGCCTTTTGGTCGATATACATCCTTGACTCTTTTCCTTTTCAACTTTGACATCATCAAAAGAAGATCCATAAACAAATATCAAAATGACCCTCATCTATCATAGGTGACATCATATTATAGATATTAGCGCGGATACAGCTCTTTATGGTCAAAAGCAATTACATTCTATAATATAATAAAGATAGTATGAAAAGATCAGTGTTGCTTATATTGGTAGTCTTATTATCTTTAGGCATCCTATCAGCGTGTACTAAAGAAGATGCTGTAGATGAAGAAAGTAGTATTGTTAGTAGTGAACCTATAAACGGTACTATCAGCGGTATCCATGAAGACGTCTTAGTAGCTGATAGGTTCAGTGGTTGTAGATACAGCAGAAGCCTAGAAGATAAGCCTCTTGAATGGTTTGAAGATAAGACATTTGTGATCGATTATTGGCTTGTGGCATCAAGACAATTCAGTGATGACTTTTATCTGCCTGACTATGATGATTCATGGCTTGACGAATATACGATGTTCTATCAAGAAAATGATGAAATATATTATGCAGAATACGGATCATACCCCTACGCCCACGATCTGAATAAAGATGGTCTATACATAGACATCCATAAGATCCTAAACGGCCTTGAAGATGAAACGATCTTATATGATGATATCGGGCATTTCTATGGTGAAGATGAAAAGTGTAGCACTGATATCGAAGTCATAAATGGCATACGTTATAAAGACTCTTATTTAAAAGATGTCTTAAGCGGAAACATCACTTCTTTGATAAAAAGGGAAAGTGATCCAATTATGTCGCGTCTTTATAAAGCAGTAATAAGCTCAGACGATGACCGTTTTGTATACATCATGATCATACTAGAAGGTCACGAAGATGGAACAGACATCTATCTATCTTATGAGACGATCGATACAGGTCTAAATGAAGATGATCTGCCTACCATCGAAATAGCATATAAAAGTGATGTGATCATCGACTGATCTCTTAGACATTTTAGATATATAGGACTTTAGTCATAATAGCCCATAAGACTTCTCTACTCTGTGATGATGCTAGATTTAACGACCTTCACAAAGCGTATAGTTGTCTTTTTTCTCTGTTAATTATATAGACGAATTCGTCTATTAGTACTATACTACACTAGTAGACGATGTCGTCTATATTAGGAGGTAGATACTTTGACTATCTTAAGTGAGATCATACGTCTGGCTTTAGCGATCATTATCGCATTCATCGCTGGACGCCTTATATCAAGACTTAAACTTCCAGCTATCTTAGGTTGGCTCATCACTGGCATCATCATCGGTCCACATGCCTTGGGATTATTGAATGATGGTCTTTTAGGATCTGATTGGTTCAACAGTGCAGAGAGCTTGCTTGAATGCCTTTTTGGCATCATGATCGGTACCGAGATGATATGGAAACAGATGAAAAGATCAGGACCACAAATCATCGTGACGACGATCACAGAATCACTCGGTACTTTCTTTGTGGTCAGTGCGATCTTTGGTGTCATCTTCTATCTGACTGATGTGCCGATCTATCTAGCATTCATCTTTGGTGGTATAGCACTTGCGACAGCACCGGCTCCTTCTCTTTCTGTCGTCGATAGCCTTAAGACAGATGGTCCTGTCACACGAACATTGATCCCGATGGCGGCATTAGATGATCTTGTCGGGGCTTTAGTCTTCTTTTTAGTCATCGCATTTGTGTCGGCGCATATCTCGACCGTTGATATCCCGATCTTTCTGATCATATCGTTAGTATTCTTGCCAGTCGTTATTGGTGGTATCGTTGGCCTCATCTTCTCGAAGATCATGCAAAGAACGAAGAAAGGTTCAACGACTTTGACAGTAATGATCATTGGGCTTTTACTATCTGCGGTTATTGGCCATTTAATCAATAGCACACTTGATACATCGATCATCAATTTCATGCTGATAGGTATGTCTTACTCGATAGTCTTCGCCAATATGCTTGAAAAAGAGAAATTAGATGCGATCATGAAGGTCATGGATCCGATCATCGGATTCTCGATGATCGTCGTGATACTTAATTTAGCTGCACCTCTTGATTATCATCTGATCTTCAGCGCGGGCCTTTATACAGCTATCTACATCATCGCTAGAGCGATAGGCAAATATAGCGGTGCCTATCTTGGAGCATCCTTGACTCACGCACCAAAGACAGTACAAAAGTATCTTGGTTTGACCCTTTTGCCTCACTCCGGTGTCTCCCTTGTCTTTACTGGTATCGCCATTTCAGTGCTTCAAGGAAATGCGCCAGAGTGTGTTCCTATCATCCAAGGCACGATCGCAGCAGCAGCTGTCATCAATGAGATAATTGCTGTCTTCTTAGCGCGCCAGGGTTTTGCATGGGCTGGTGAACTACATAAAGCTGAAAGTCGGGCTTGATCATGCGCCAAGAAGAAAGAAAAGAACGCAGTAAAGAAAAGATCTTACAAGCTGCCTTAGAAGAATTTGCCACTAATGGCTATGAAGCTGTAAATATCGAAGGCATCTGTACGCGTCATCATATCTCTAAAGGCATGATGTATCACTACTTTACAAGTAAAGACGATCTATTACTGGTGTGTATCCGTTCAACTTTTGAAGCTCTTGAAGATAAGATCAAAAATGAATCAGTTTCGATCAAAGATGGTCCTGTCTTAGAGCGTATCCGAGACTATCTCATGATCAGAGAATACTATTTCATCGATCACCCTCTTCAAAAGAAGATCTTTGAGATCGCGATCATAAAAACGCCAACTACTTTAACTAAGACGATCTCAGAACTTCATCAGCCATTAAAAAGACTGAATCATGAATTTATCAGTAGAGAGATAAAGAGATCAAAACTTAGAAGTGATGTAACACAAGATCAGATCATGCGCTATCTTGAAGTCATCGATCGCTTCTTGTTAGATATCGTCAGAAGTTATAGCACAGAGATCAGTGATATAGATAGATTGTTTCAAAGCACTGAAGAAGTTCTCGATCTCATTTTATATGGCGTCTTAAGCTGAGTTAAACTCAGCTTTTAAAATGCTCATACTTTTAATGAGCGGAAATCATGTCCTCTAGATGCTGATAGAGCTCGTCTTCTTATGTAAACACTTACATGAAAATATATTTTCAGTGTAAACGTTTACTTATTAAAAATTTCACAAAAAGGATTGACAGAGGTATTTATATTGTAGAAAATAACTATGTGAATAATAAAACATTCACAAGGAGATCAAATATGACAGAAACGACAAAAAGAAACGACTTTCAAAAAGAAGTAGACAACTTAGTGGCCAAAGCTAAAAAAGCTCTGGAGAAGTATGAAGATTATAGTCAAGATCAGATCGACTACATCGTTGCAAAATGTTCTGTAGCTGCTTTAGACCAGCACGGAAATCTTGCGAAAGCAGCGATCGATGAGACGAAACGAGGTGTCTTTGAAGACAAAGCGACAAAAAATCTCTTTGCCTGTGAACATGTCGTAAATCACATGCGCCACCTTAAGACGGTCGGCATCATCAAAGAAGATGAAGTTGAAGGCATCGATTATGTTGCTAGTCCTGTTGGCGTCATCTGTGCTATTACGCCCGTGACTAATCCGACATCGACAGTCATCTTCAAATCTCTCATCGCTCTTAAGACACGCAACCCTATTATTTTTGCCTTCCATCCAAATTCACAAAACTCCTCTAAGATGGCAGCACAAGTCGTCTATGACGCAGCGATCAAAGCTGGTGCACCAGTCGACTGCATTGGTTGGATCGAGCATCCATCGATGGATGCAACGAGCGCACTGATGAATCATCCAGATGTCGCAACGATCTTAGCAACTGGTGGCAATGCCATGGTCAAAGCCGCTTATAGTTGTGGCAAACCAGCCTTAGGCGTCGGTGCAGGCAATGTCCCTGCTTATATCGAGACGACTGCTGATCTTAGACAAGCTGTCAATGACATCGTGATGTCTAAGACTTTCGACAATGGCATGATCTGTGCTAGTGAGCAAGCTGTCATCATCGACAAGGAGATATACGATGATGCAAGAGTGCTCTTTGAAGAATACCACGTGCACTATTGTACAAAAGATGAAAAGAAAAAGCTTGAGAACTTTATGTTCAAAGATGGCAAGCTAAACGGAGCTGTCGCTGGTAAGAGTCCACAATGGATCGCTGAACAATCAGGCTTCAAGATCGCTGATGATATAAGTATCCTTATGGTCGAATGTACGAGTGTCGGACCAAAAGAACCTCTAACACGCGAAAAACTATCGCCAGTACTAGCATGTCTTAAAGCTGAAAGTATCGAAGATGGTTTTGATAAAGCTGAAGCGATGGTCGAATTTGGCGGTCTTGGGCATACAGCTTGTATCCACACTTCAAATAAAGAACTCGCTAAAAAGTTTGGACTTAGACTTAAGGCTTGCCGTATATGTGTCAATTCACCATCGACTTTAGGTGGTATTGGTAATGTCTATAACTCACTAATCCCATCACTTACCCTCGGTTGTGGCTCGTATGGTTCTAACTCTGTCAGTGATAACGTCAGTGCCATCAACCTACTCAACATCAAAAAGATCGCCACAAGGAGGAACAATATGCAATGGTTCAAGATACCATCAAAGATCTACTTTGAACCTAATTCGATCGAATATCTCAAACAAATGCGTGAGATGGACAGAGTCTTCATCGTCACTGACCGCTCGATGGTCGATCTTGGCTATGTCGATAGAGTGACTAACCAACTTGAGAAAAGACGTAATAAAGTCAAAGTCCAATTGTTCTGCGATGTCGAACCTGATCCTTCGATCCAGACAGTCAAAAAAGGTCTTGGTCTCATGGAAGCCTTCAGACCAGACACGATCATTGCGATCGGTGGTGGTAGTGCTATAGATGCAGCTAAGGGTATGTGGCTCTTCTATGAGCAACCAGATGTCAACTTCAACGACCTCAAACAAAAATTCATGGATATCAGAAAAAGAGCTTTCAGATATCCTGAACTGGGCAAAAAATCAAAGCTTGTCTGTATCCCAACGACCTCAGGCACAGGTAGTGAAGTAACACCTTTCGCCGTCATCACCGACAAAGAAGAAAATAAGAAGTATCCACTGACTGATTACTCTTTGACACCAACGGTAGCGATCGTCGATCCAACACTTACGATGACACTTCCAGCATCGATCACAGCTGATACAGGCATGGATGTCTTGACCCATGCAACAGAAGCTTACGTTTCATGTTTAGCAAGTGACTTCACAGACGGTATTGCCCTACAAGCTGTGCAGATGGTCTTTGAGTATCTGCCAAGAGCGGTAGCAAATGGTAAAAACGATCCTGAAGCAAGAGAAAAGATGCACAATGCTTCAACACTAGCAGGTATGGCCTTCGCTAACGCCTTCTTAGGCCTCAACCACGCCATCGCTCATAAAGTTGGTGGCGAGTTCCATGTCCCTCATGGTCGTGCCAATGCGATACTCATGCCTTGGGTCATAAGATACAATGGCACGAAACCAGCTAAATCAGGTATCTGGCCAAAGTATAATTACTATCGTGCTGATGAAAAATATGCTAAGCTGGCAAGAGCTATCGGCCTTAGATTCGATACTGTCGAAGATGGTGTCAAAGCTTACGCTGATGCCTGCTACAAATTAGCGAAAGAGTGCGGTATCAAGATGTCCTTCAAAGAACAGGCAAATTGCGATGAAAAAGCTTGGTTAGAAAACGTCGAAAAGCTTGCTTATCTCGCTTACGAAGACCAATGTGCACCAGCCAATCCTAAGACACCGATGATAAATGACATCAAGAAGATCTTAGTCGATAGTTACTATGGCGAATATAAACTAGAGGACAAGTAACAAGAAATAAGACGCATAAAGCTCTCATACGAGAGCTTTTTAAATTATTAGAGCATCTTGTAACACAAGACTGATATACCTATTAGTCAAAAGGATCTAGATCGATATCCTTGTCATAGCGCACAAGAAACTCCGCAAGTAGATCGATGATATCTTTCACATCTTTTAAAGAAAGCGTCTCGATCGATGAGTGCATATAACGAAGTGGTATCGAGACTAAAGCTACCGGTACACCATCGTTAGTAAAATGGACCTTATCAGCATCAGTCATCGTTTTACCACCGGCTACTTCATATTGTATAGAGATGCCAAGCTCCTTTGCAGAGCCCTCTAATAAGGCATTGATCTTTTCACTTATCATCGCACCTTTGCAAAGTACCGGACCCTTATCTAAAGCTATCTCACCACTTACTGAGCTATCGACACCATGATAGTCGCTAGTATAAGTAACATCGACAGCGATAGCCAAAGTTGGCTTTACTTTTTGGCTTGCCCAGTATGCACCATGCGCTGTCGTCTCTTCCCCAACAGTCGTCGCTGCATAGATGCCGACCTTGGCTCCTTTAGCCTTTGCTTTTTTGAGGGCCTCTAAGATGATGAAGGCACCGATCCTATCATCAAAAGCTCGTGCTGCCATTCTATCATTTAAAAGATAGCGATATGTCGTCGATGCAAAGACGGGATCACCGACATGTACATGACGCAGTGCTTCTTCTTTACTTTTGGCTCCGATATCGATAGTTAGATCTTTAGCTTCGATATCGCTTTTTTTGAATAGTGAAGGATCAGCGATAACGACGCCATTCACGATGCCATCTTTCGTCTCGATATCGACATGAGTCCCAAGATATAATAATGGTCTTACACCACCTACTTTATTGACTTTGATATAACCATCATCCTGGATACTTGTAATGATAAGACCTATCTCATCGATATGTCCACATAACAAGATCTTGACATCAGAATCGGGATTGAGGACTTGGATGACATTGCCTATCGTATCTTTGATGACCTTATCACTGATGCCCTGCATGTGTTCGATCACTTTCTTTTGTAACTTTATCTCATGTCCGCCAACAGATCCCGTCGCTAGCATCTCTTCTAAAAACTTCTTGTCCATACTTACCTCTCTAAATAAGAATCATAGTCACCCACAAAACGATCGAACGCATCCTCGAACGAATAGAAGATCTCGATGTCATTACCTTTCAAGATACCGACGACCATCGAATTGAAACCACAACTGCTCTCAAGACCGCTTTGACCATTGCGCGATAGCCTTATATCATGAAAGATAGGATATACCTTGATATCTTTGCCACTGATCTTCTTTTCCATGATGATACCCAGTGCGACACATGAGCCACTGTCTTCATTAGACAGATCGAAAAAGACGACATCAGCTTTATCTAAACGCTCATAGTCAGCCTTATATATCTCGTCAGAAGAGACATCGGCCTTATTCGATGTCGGCATATCGATAGGGTTAGAAAGCTCATAGTCGATGCCCTTTGCTTCTAGAAAAGAGCTGATCTTTCTTCCTTCATACCTTCTTTGTTTAGCTTCAGCCTCTGTAAATAGAGGACCGACATTATATATCTTTAACATATCTTTCCACCTACCATTCTCTAACGATCTCATCTGTAACTTGCACAAAATTAGTACTAGGCTTCATTGTTTTTTGAATATCCTCTGTGATAGTTTTCTTATTTGGACCATAGTAGAACTCGACCATATCAGGGTAATAATGATTCTCACCAACGATCGAATATTCATTGACCTTCACATCATCGAAGACTTCGCACTCATCTGTCTTTAGATCGTAGATATAGAATCGATCATCGTCACTGATGATGTATAGCTTATCTTCACTTAGATAGCCACCTTCTCTTTTGGCAATGATCTCTTCGCCTTCATATCTTAAGGCCTCCATCTCAGAGATCGTCTGATCCCGATAATCGACAAATGCTCTATTGATCGTTCCATCGTCATAGAAGAAGATGTACTCTGACTTCGTATCATCATCGTTTATGTCATATTCTAAGAAACTGTAATATGGATGAGCGACCTTGCGCTCTACACCTGCACTATTGACCACTTTACCACTTTCTAGTGTGTAATAAAACCACTCACCACCACAGGTCGTAAATGGTGAACTATCATCATATATGCCAATATCGATGATCTTTTCATCAAGATCCACTACATTTATATCTGAGATAGAGTATTCTGGATCTTCTTTGCCATCGATGATCCAATAATTGAAATCAAAGAGATAGGCATTTCCATCATCACTTAAAGCACAAAAGTGGTCATTGCCACCACAATCACTGACCCAACCAAGACCAACGATCCCCTCTAATCCCGTGATATCACCAAGATCCTCTCCATCTTGACTTGTAAATGTCAGATTTCCATCTTTGACTTCGACGATCGTTTCGTTGGCATTTGCTGTCGTGATGATACGATCTAATAGAGCATGTGGCACATGCCCAGCAAATCGATCATCCTCTGTATAAGCTTCATAAGTGACATCTTCTAGAGTATCATCTTCTTTGAAGATAGCTTCTGTACGATCATATAACTCACTATCGCTATATTTATAATACTTGCCATCGATATTTATGATCTCATCGCTGATGATCGTGAAGATCTCTTTTTTGCCATCATTCATGATAAAACTAAAAGAACCTGAACAACCAACATAGCCACCATCTGTCTCTTCTAACTCTAGCGCCATGATGCGCTCATAAAAATACTTGGCATCATCATATGATAGTTCATACTCTTGAGGATACTGTTCGCAAGTAGTCGTAAACATATTCCCCTCTTCTTTGATCTCTACTTCCCAGGTACATCCAATAAGAGATATAAGAGTAACGATAATGATCAAGATGATCTTTTTCACGAGGCCTCCTTTCATTATCCGTACACATTGTCTTTGTACACTAAGGATAACACACTTTGATCAAGATCGCATCTTTAGATGTTCTTTATGTAATAAGGATATATCAGCTTTCATTCATATGATAATATGAATATCACCTTTCTTGGTCTACCATGCTACTTTGTGGTATTGTCCAATAGTCCATAAAAAAGAGCCTTACGCCAGTGACGAGGAGTTAGACTTTGAGCTAACACGTTTGATCACACAGATGAAAGTCCCTAATTGCTAGTTATATGTCGTCTCTTCTTTTTACTTAAATATTCTTTTTCACTCATATCCTCACTTTTTGATATTGTAAGTAGGATATGGGATCGTGATACCGTTTGTATCGAAAGCTTTCTTGATCTCTTTTCTTAGATCGCTGCACGCAACAAAACCACTGCCACTATCTTTAGTATAGACCGTTGTCCTAAGTTCGATTCCGCTGTCAAGGAAGTTAGTGACTAGTACTGGCACTGATCGATCGAGATCATCATTGTCATCATCAAAGACATTCACAAAAGCAGGGTGCTTTATGACTAGATCTTGAATGATCTTCTTCGCCTTATCGATATCATCATCATAGCTGATCGAAACATATAGAAAACTAGCGTTAGTCTCATTGATACGAGATACGTTTTCAATGATACTAGTATTCATGATAGTGTTAGGAATGATAAGGCTTGTATTATTAAAGGTCTGGATGACCGTTTGTCTAAATGTGATATCGACAACTATACCTCGGATATCTTTTTCTTTTAAATAGATCTGATCGCCAACGATATATGGATGAGTCAGATAGATCATAGCTCCGGCGATGATATTGCTGGCAGCTTCTTGGCAAGCTAATCCGACGATGATAGCTATTAGACCACCACTAGCTAAAAGAGCTGTCAATACATCACTCATAGCTTTAAATTGAAAACCGATCACTACTACGACGATCGTGATGAATACTATCTTCTTGATCCTTTTCTTTGGCTTATCCAATATGATATCGTGCTTTTTAAGGAATATATTGATCACCTTGTTGATCAATGTCAAAGCGACGATCCAAAAGATGATCGTGAAGATAAAATTGATAGGACTGTTGACCATGATACTGTCCCAATATCTCATGAATGTATCCATAACTATATTTTAGATCATTTTATAGAGCGAATAAAACAAATATCTCACACAAATAATAGATCAAGTTCGTGTTAGTAATTTTTCATAACTAGATTCTAATGCTTTAAGCATCATTACTTTCTTTGAGCGATCTGATGATCAGTCCACAATTTTTGACCATGGCTAAAGAATCAGCGGGGATGCTTTTGATGATAAAGGCATTACCACCGATGACACTGTTTTTACCTATTACTACCTTTCCCCCAAGTACAGTAGCATTGGCATATATAGTGACATTATCTTCGATCGTCGGATGTCTCTTGACGCCTTTTAAAGATCCAGCATCATCTGTACTGATAGCTCCTAAAGTAACACCTTGATATACTTTGACTCTCTTACCAATGATCACCGTTTCGCCAATGACGACTCCTGTACCATGATCGATAAAAAAAGACTCATCGATCTTTGCCCCAGGATTGATATCGATACCTGTAGCACTGTGTGCTAGCTCTGACATCATTCTTGGCAAATACGGGATCTTTAGATCATACATCGCATGAGCTAAACGATATATCAATATAGCATAAAAACCAGGATAAGCTAAAATGATCTCTTCCCTTGATTCACATGCCGGATCACTTTCATAAAAGAACTCTAGATCTTTTGCGAGTTGTGATATGATCGTACTAAATCGTTCAAAGAGCTTATCTGTTATAGTCTTATCGTATACCTCATTTTTATAAGCGTAAGCCTTATGGATCATCTTCTCCACAAAGTCATAGATGTCTTCAAAACTACTGTCTGTTCTATAAAACGACGGGATCATAAGCGAACGTAGATGATTGGATAGAGCGATGACTTCCTTGCGTTCGATATGAGCATTGGCACTAGTAAATAGAGGATATGATCTTAAGCTATCAGTGATCTGATCCTCGATCTTAGTCATAGATGCCCTCCAAAGATAGATAACGATCAAAAGAATCAGGTAATATGACAGCGATCTTTTTATCCTTTTCTTTTGCTTTATCGATCGCTGCACTTAAAGCAGCGCCAGATGATATACCGGCAAATATCCCTTCATGACGATGTAAGAGCTTCATCGCTTCTATGGCCTTTTCATACGTCACATCGATGATCTCATCGATAAGATCTTGAGCTAAGATATCGGGCTTAAAGTTAGCGCCTATCCCCTGTATCTTATGGGGACCAGCGATCCCTTTTGTCAAAAGTGGTGAATCTGATGGTTCAACACCGATGACTTTGACCGCCAAGTCTTTCTCTTTAAAATATTTAGCAGCACCACTGATCGTTCCACCAGTTCCAATACCAGCAATAAAATAGTCTAAGTCATTTAGATCATTTATGATCTCTTGAGCTGTGTTTTCAAAGTGGGCTAATGGATTGTTCTGATTCATGAATTGTGAAGGCAAAAAGTGGTCAGGATGAGCTGCCATCAATTCTTCTCTTTTCTCTTTTGTGCCTGCCATACCTTTTTTACCATCAGATAAGACGACCTTCGCGCCATATGCTTGCATCATCCTGATCCTTTCTTTACTCATAGTATCAGGCATGACGACGATCAACTGAAGTCCGAGATCAGCCGCTATCATAGCTAAAGCGATACCCATATTGCCTGATGTCTCTTCGATCATGACCGTATCTTTATGGATCAAGCCTGCTTTAAGAGCTTCATTTATCATCTTATATGCTGGACGGTCCTTGATACTGCCACTTGGATTGAATGATTCGACTTTTGCATATATATCGCTTTGTAAGCCAAGTTCATTTTTGATCCTCGACAACCTTATCAAAGGTGTATTGCCTATCGTATCTAATATTGATTCATATATCATTTTATTATTCTCCTTAGAGTGTTAATTTTAAACGACACGACGATAAATGCAACCGATATGCATTGGCCGATATCTTAAAGACTAAAAGATCATATCAAACGATATCGTGATCCAGATGGTTTAGATACATGTCTTATTTAAATGACTACGATCTAAAAAAGGATATCACAACATATCCTTGATCTTAGAGATCGCTTTGTTTTTGATATCCGTACTTTCATTTATAAGCTCATTGACCTTTGCTTCTAAGAGGAATTTCTTTTCTTCTTCTACAGAGCCTAGATTGATCAAGACATTAAGACTGGCACCGTTTATTGCTCCATCCATAAATAAGATCGCACAGCCAAGATCGCTGATGGCATTCTTGTTGCCATGGTCGATCATCTTGATCATGATCCGCATCGCTTCTATAGCCAGTTCCATGATCTTTAGTGGTGAGGCGATAGCGATGTCCGTAGCTTTTTTGATCGCCTCCGTGCGCAGAATCTTTTCTTCATCATTCTCTTTTGGCAATCTATAAGCTTTCATGACTTCATCATAAGCTTCACTATCATTATCACACGCTTCGATGAGATCTTCTTTTAAAGCTTCTAAAGCATCAAAGTTCTCTTTGAAATCAGCTTGGATCTTTTCATCCAAGGCTAAGAAACGCTTTTTATCGATACTTAGATGGCCATACATCCGAGCCAAAGAAACACCAAATGCTCCGACTAAAGCACTGACACTTCCGCCACCTGGAACAGCTGAACTACTATCGACTTCATCCAGTATCGCACTTCCACTTTTATCTATCAACATACTCTTACTCCTTTTTTGTATACTGCTTCGACATGATCCTGGCCTAGATCGGCGATGACTTCATCAAAGGATCTAGCATCCATGATGACGAAATCAGCTTGTTTATGAGGTTCTAAAGAACCAATGATACCTTCACGATCTAAAGCTTTTGCACTATTGATGGTCATCATACTCAAGACTTCATTAGGAGTAAGACTCAGACCACGTGATGCGATCCTTGCCATCAAGATCGGATCATTACAAGGGCTTGAACCTGGATTATAATCGCAAGAAAGAGCGATGATAAGGCCTTTTTCTTTCATTTTTTGGACATTGGCAAAAGGTTTACGGAGATTGAAAGATGTCGCTGGTAAGATGACGGCTGTGATTCCTGCTTCCTTCATCTTATCCATATTAGTTTCATCAGTGACCATAAGATGTTCAAGACTAGTTGCCGCAAGTTCGACTCCGAGATCGACTCCGCCGATATCTTCTATCTCATCGACATGGATCTTGATCTTAAGACCAGATCTTTTGCCAGCTTCTAAGATATATCTAGATTCATCCACATCAAAGACACCTTTTTCTAAGAAACAATCCATGTACTCAGCTAGATCTTCTTTGACCACGATCGGTAAGACATCTTTAATGATCATATCGAAGTATTCTTTAGCGTTCTTATAATCTTTATATAAAGCGTGTCCCGGCATGAATGTTTTGACGATATCAATAGGCAGGTCTTCATCTAGCTTTTTGGCGACTCGTAATTGTCTAAGTTCTGTACACTTGTCAAGACCATAGCCGCTCTTAGCTTCGATCGTCGTCACCCCATGATGCATAAAGACTTCAAGTGTAGCCCTAGCTTTATCATAGAGTTCTTTAAAAGAAGCTGCTCTTGTCGCTCTAACGGTCGCATGGATCCCTCCGCCCAGCGCATAGATATCCATATAACTGGCTCCTTTGATCTTAAGAGCGTATTCATTCGTCCTATCTCCATAGAAGACAAGGTGAGAATGGGCATCGATAAGGCCAGGAATGACGATCTTGCCATCGAGGTCGATGACTTCTTCATCTGTAAGTTTGAGGTCGTCCATCTTACCGACAGCGGCGATCTTGTCATCAATGACAGTCATGTAAGCATCTTGAATGATCGCGCAATCATCTAAGGCTTCCTTGATCCTAACACCACCTTTGAGGGTATATAATTTAGCGATATTGATGTATGTGACTCTATCAAACATAGTATTCAATGACTTTCTTTTTATCGAAACCATGTAGTAAAAGATGATCTTTAACGACTTCAGTGACTTCTTCTAGACTTAGATCGACATCGTCCTTACTAGCTTTCTTTAGATAATAACTAGTGATATCTTTAAGACAATCAAGATCCACAAGGCCAATGAATTCACTGCCGATGACATCGACATCATAGCGTCGCGCTTCCATCTTGACCGTCTCAAAGACCCGATAGACAGAGGTCTTTTTATAATCAGTGACATTCATCGTTACTTGAACGATATCTTTATCTTCAAGATACGCTGGTCCTGCTTGGACATATCGATAACCACCAGAGGAGAATCTGATAGCTTTGGCGATCGCCGAAGCGATCTTTTTATCGTTAGTATCTAGATCGATATTGAAAGCTACTAAAAGAGGACGGCAGCCAACAGCTGTGACACCAGCAGTTGGATGGACTTCTTTGCCAAAGTCTGGCTGCCAATAGGGATCCTTGAGTTTTTCTGCCATACCTTCAAATTCACCTTTGCGGATGTCGGGTAACTTCTCACATTGAGGTCGTTTAGCAGATAAGTTGTATAGAAAGACCGGGATGTTCGTAGCAGTATAGATCGCCTCAGCGCATTCCTCACTTAAAGTTATCGTCTCTTCGATCGTCATATCCTTGATCGGAATGAAGGGTACGACATCGATAGCTCCCATCCGCTTGTGTTCACCAGAATGTTTGCGCATATCGATGACTTCACTAGCTACCTTTGCAGAGGCTACCATCGCTTCTTTGACACTTTCAGGAGCACCGATGACTGTCACGACCGTACGATTGTAGTTCTCATCTGGTTCAACACTGATCAAGCGGACATCATCACGCTCTTTGAATGGAGCAGTGATCTTTTCAAGGCCTTCCCTATCAGTGCTTATCGAATAATTAGGAACACATTCAACGATCTTATTCATCTTTGATACTCCCGTCTACTAACTCATGTAACATCATTCGATCTGCAATATATGGCATCGTGATACTGTCGGTCTCTTTCATAAGCTCATTGTATTCTTCAGCGACTTCTAGTGAATGTTCATTAGTAGCCCAAGATCTTCTAGCGACGCCGCCCATAACATCCCAAAGCATAGCGTTATAAAGTATCTCATCAACACGTTGAGAGCCATCCAATACAAGACCAAAACCACCATTGATGGCTTTACCGATACCGACACCACCACCATTATGTAAAGCGACCATACTCATACCGCGGGCAGCATTGCCGGCGAAACACTGAGTTGCCATATCAGCCATGAATTGAGAACCATCTTTGATATTAGAAGTCTCTCTGAATGGTGAATCTGTACCAGAAACATCATGATGGTCACGACCCATGATGACAGGTCCGATCTCGCCATTTCGAACTAATTCATTGAATCTAAGACCGATCTTCATTCGCCCAAAGGCATCTTGATATAAGATACGGGCCTTTGTGCCGACGACGAGATCATTGGCTTTAGCATCACGGATCCATTTCCAGTTGTCATAGTCTTGGTGACGACGATCCTTATCAATACATGACATAGCAGCTTCATCAGTCTTATCAAGATCTTCTTGTTTGCCACTTAAGCAGACCCACCTAAATGGCCCATAACCATAGTCGAATAGATGAGGCCCTAAGATATCTTCAACATAACTTGGGAAGATGAAGCCTTCTTTATCATCAGACCCATTCTTACTGATCTCCATAACACCACTATCAAAGACCGATTTCATAAACGAGTTACCGTAATCAAAGAAATAAGTACCCTTTTCATGAAGAGCTTTGATCGTTTCAAAATGTTCTTTGAGACTCTTATCGACCAGCCTTTTAAAAGTCTTTCGATCCTCTTTGAGCATTCTGGTCCTTTCTTCATAGCTGATGCCTTTAGGTGTATAGCCACCTTCATATACTTCATGACAACTTGTTTGATCCGACAAGATATCGATCTTCTGATCATGAGCTAATGCGTATTCTAATAAGTCAACGATATTACCATGAAAAGCGATAGAACGCGCTTCCTTCTTATCTTGATAGTAGCGAGCGTGATCAAAGGCTTCTTTCGCACCTTCGACGACTTCATCGACCCAGCCTTGACGATAGCGTGTTTCGATCCTAGAAGCATCGACTTCAGCAATGATCGCTACTCCATTTGCGATCTTGGCGGCTTTGCCCTGAGCACCAGACATCCCACCTAAGCCACTTGATACAAATAACATATATTGCATATCTTCCTGTCCTGGTCGCAACATCCTCGCTGCATTCAAAAGTGTCGAATAGGTCCCGTGAACGATGCCTTGTGGGCCGATATACATCCAGCCACCTGCGGTCATCTGTCCATAATTGGCGACACCCAAAGCTGCAAAACGTTTGAAGTTTTCAAGGTCATCGACTTCCCCGACCATCAGACCATTAGTAATGATCACTCGAGGAGCACTTTTAGGCGAATGAAATAGGCCTAAAGGATGTCCTGACTCCATGACGAGCGTCTGTTCGTCTGTGAGCTCTTCTAAGTATTTCTTGATGAGCCGATACTGCATCCAGTTTTGACATACTTGACCCGTCTCGCCATAAGTGACAAGTTCATAAGGGTATAAGGCTGTCTCAAAATCTAGATTATTATCGATCATCACTTGTAGGGCTTTGCCTTCGATACATTTACCTTTGTATTCATCGATCGGCTTGCCATAGATCCGACCTTCTGGTCTAAAACGATAACCATAGATCCTACCTCTAGTCAACAACTCATCTAAGAATTCGGGCGCTAGTTCTTTATGATATTCTTTTGGGACATAGCGCAAAGCATTAAAAAGAGCTTGTTCGATATCGTTTTTTGATAGTTTAGCTTCACGTTTAGGAGCACGACGGATACCATCGACAAATGGCGGTATCTTATTTGGGACTTCCACTAAAATCATTTCTAGACCTCCTTCAATTCGATCTCTTTTTCAACACGATCGACGATCTCATATTCTAGATCGCTGATCTTATGGATATAAGGATACATGACAGTATCCTCTTTGATGAATGGTATCTCTTCTCTTATCAAACGATAGGCAATGGCACTGCCTTTACCAAGTCTATCATGCCCCCTAAGATCGATCGCTTGGGCCGCACATAGAAGTTCGATCGCTAAGACGTTTTGAAGATTAGTCAAGATGTCACGAGCTTTGCGAGCGGCGATCGTACCCATCGAGACATGATCTTCTTGATTAGCGCTTGAAGGTATCGAATCAACACTAGCTGGATGAGCCAATACTTTATTCTCCGAGACTAAGGAAGCGGCTGCATATTGGACGATCATAAACCCTGAATTGAGACCTCCATTTTCGACTAAAAACGCCGGAAGACCGTGATTCAAAGCTGGATTCACCATCTTTTCGATCCTTCTTTCAGAGATATTAGCTAATTCACTCAAAGCAATACCTAGATAATCAAAAGCCATGGCGACGCTTTCCCCATGGAAATTTCCACCCGAGATCGCATCTTGGTCATCAGTGAAGATGATCGGATTATCAGTGACCGAGTTGATCTCGATCTCAAGTTTCTCTAAGACATGTCTTAGGGCATCCTTGACTGCGCCATGGACTTGCGGTGCACAGCGCAAAGAATACGCATCTTGCGTGCGCTTTTCACCTTGTTTAGTGATATTTTTACTACCATCAAGTAGATCTAAAATATTACAAGCTGTATCGATCTGACCAGCATGTGGTCTAACTTCATGCAATCTTAGATCAAAAGCATCGATGATCCCCTCTAGCCCTTCCATCGTCAAAGATAGAGCTATATCAGCACACTTCGATAATTTAAGCGCATCATATAAAGCAAGGCAACCGACAGCACACATGACCTGTGTACCATTGATCAAAGCTAGGCCCTCCTTAGCTGCTAGTTTAACAGGCTTTAATCCTTTAGCTTCTAGTGCTTTTCTACCACTTACCCTCTTACCATCAACGATCGCTTCGCCCTCGCCAATAAGAACTAGAGCTAGATGCGCTAAAGGGCATAGATCTCCTGATGATCCAAGAGACCCCTTCTCATACACAACAGGATAGACATCATTGTTAAGCATGTCTAATAGAGCATTAAACGTCGATGATCTGATCCCTGAATATCCCAGTGACAAAGAATTCAACCTCAGTAACATGATCGCTCTAACAACATCTTCATCAAAGATATTCCCAACACCACAAGCATGTGACATGATGAGATTCCTTTGTAGCAAAGATGTATCTTCTTTAGATATCAAAGTATCAGAAAACTTACCAAAACCGGTCGTAATACCATAACTCACTTTCTGTTTGTCGACAAAGTCTTCGACCATCTTCTCGGCTTTGATCATTCTTTCTTTAGCCTTATCGCTTAAAGTAACTCTAACGTGATCTCTAGCTACGGCTATTACGTCATCCAGCGATAGATGATGACCATCGATCTCGATTGATTTCACTAATGTATCCATGATCATATTATATCACCATCATCACCCTTCTAATCATCAGTATATGTCATCCCTTCTCATAGCTCGATCTCTTCCAACTATCAAATGATCATAGTTTTATTTCTGTGATCTGATCAAGTAGATATTGACAAGTATACTTGGCAAAGGAGACTTATATGAATAAAGAGAATACCCTAGAAAAAAGTCGAAAAGAAATAAATATGGCGATGAGCGAGAAAAGCAGGTAGATCTTGCATCCTATGCCTATGGCGCCATCTTTCTAGCCATCTCATTTATATTTTTAGTCATCATCAAGATATTAGTAAAAGAAAGTGGGATCAATGATATCTTGTTTATGTTTGAGATGTATCTCGGTGCATTGTTCCTATACAAATATAGGAAGTTAAGAGTGAGATTCGATTTGGTCATGTTCTTGGTGTGGATCTTTGCTTCTTTGATCAATCTGTACTTATTTATCGTTAGAGGCTAGTTCAATGAATGAAGAATTGATCTTAAAGAACAGATTAAAAGAAGCTAGAGCCGAAGCAAAGCTTTCTCAACAACAGTTAGCTGATATGGTCGGTGTATCAAGAAATACGATCGGTTCGATCGAAACAGGACAGTTCAATCAAACAGCCAAATTAGCTTTGATATTATGCATCGCCTTAGATAAGAGATTTGAAGATCTGTTCTATTTTGAAGATTGATCAAATATGCAAGGTTCTCATAAACGAGCTCCAAAAGAAAGAGTGACCTGATCGCGATCTATTTATCTTCACCAATGTCAGAAGATAAAGCCATCCACATCGATCTATAGCAAGCAACTGATCAAAAACGACTGGCATCATCAAGTAAACCATTATCTTAAACCAAAGACGCGTGTAGTTATGTTCGTCACAGTATACTTAGCTAAGTAATGGGTCATCATTTAGTAAGCTTACTAAGCTCTATATCAGAATAACGGTTTCAAAGTATGCTGACGATCATGTGTCATAGTATAGTGATCTAGAAACCAGAAAGGTGATATTTTCAAATTGCTTTGCACCTTGATCATTTTCATAAATATGATGATGTAATAAAAGAGCTTCTGTATTGATCACAAAAGCTCAGTTACAGCACCTTATAAACTGGTAGACGTTATGGCATCGGAATATATGCATAAAGCATAATCACCAAAGCCGCAATCGCAATAATGATCGCAAAGACTACAAAGGCAATGCCGATGACTTTAAGTACCTTCATTATCGCATTGACGACGATCTCGGTATCGCTGACTTTTTTGACAATGATATTTTGGATATCATTGTTTAAAAGATCGTCGATACTGTGACATTAAAGGCTTTTGACAAGAGCTTCAATTGTTCAGGATTAGGAGCTGTTTCTTCAAGTTCCCAATTAGATATCGTCTGTCTTGTGACACCAACGATATCACCGAGTGCTTCTTGCGATAGATTTGCTTCTTTTCTTAGTTTTAAGATGTTTTCACCTAACATTATTTTTACCTTCCTTTCGTCATCAATATAGTTTATTTTCTGTTTTGCTTTCTAGCAAAGACCTTTGGAATCGTGTCAAAGATATTTAACATCCTTCAATATATCTTTAAATTCAGGACTATCTTTTAAAAAAGAAGTTTCTTCATCTTCTAATATAGACTTTAGAATATTTTTGGCATATTTACCACTTTTAATCAATGAGATGATTTTGATGATCTGATGACTAAATGATAGAGTAAGAGAGGTGGCTCAAAATATAGTGATCTGAATGGACCATGATATAGTGATTTAATGGCTCTAAAAGGTCGATGTATTCATCAATTTTCAAAAAACAAGCGAAGAGAAGACGAACTAGTCCCTTCACCTATTTAGACAAGCACCCTCAAAATGGGCACCCAAAAATGGCAAGTCATTCTTATTTTTTAAAAATTGTTTATAATCTTAAGCCTGTTTAATACCTTAAAACAGATGGTATAATGAGAATACTAGAGCACGATCAAATTGCAATTTAGAAGTGCAATTATAATAAACAATATCGAATTTTTGGAGATGATAAGATGGAATTTAGATTAGCAAGAATAGAAGATTTGAAACAACTGAAAATAATGTATAAAGAAATCATAAAAAATATGAATAAAAATAACATTCAAATTTGGGACGATATTTATCCTTGCGAGTTCTTTGAAGACGATATAAATAACAAGCGTCTTTATGTTATGGCAGATGATGAAGAAA
>CALVCT010000048.1 GCA_944326055.1 uncultured Erysipelotrichaceae bacterium | reverse complement strand
AGGCCCAAAGGACTTGTTACACCACTTCCTTCATCCTCAGTATTACTACTAACGACTTGTGGTTCACTACACTTGGCGGTAAATACCTGTGACTAGCTAAGCTAGCTTGATAGATGCCATGCCTGGCTCACCTTAAAAAGGATATAGATAGACCTATAAGTTTATCTATATCCTCTTTTTCGTGCTTTTTTAGATGTGGAATAGTGCAACTGCTACATTGAAATAAATGAGGATCGAACATGTATCGACGATCGTTGTGATAAGTGGTGAAGCCATGATCGCTGGATCAAGTTTCAACTTCTTAGCAGCCAGTGGTAAGATACAACCTAGTGATTTCGATATCAGCACAGTCAATACGAGTGTGATACCGATGACTAGTGCCAAAAGGACATCACCATATTGGATAGCGACACGTACACCATTGACGACTGCCAAGATGATACCGACAAGGATGGCGACTCTGATCTCTTTGAACCAGACTTTAAAGACGTCTTTTGGATAGATCTCCCCTGTCGCAAGGCCCCTAATGATGAGAGTCGATGATTGTGAACCACAGTTTCCTCCAGTGTCCATCAACATCGGAATAAATGATACTAAGATCGGGATCGAAGCGAAAGCTTCTTCATAATGAGTGATGATACTACCAGTGATCGTTGCCGACAACATAAGTACTAATAACCAAACGATGCGGTGTTTGGTATGTTCCACGACGCTCATATCGAAATAGCTCTCATCACTAGGTGTGACAGCTGCCATGATCTCAAAGTCTTCACTTGCTTCATCTTGCATGACATCCATCGCGTCATCGACAGTTATGATACCGACAAGACGATCTTCACTATCGACGACCGGCATTGCCAAGAAGTCATATTTATCGAACATCTTTGCGACATCTTCTTTATCTTCTAATGTGTTGAGCTTGATGACATTTTCTTCCATGATGTCTTTGATATGTGCATCAAGGTCAGCTAAGACGAGTTCTTTGACTGTGACGATACCGATAAGACATCTTGCCATATCAGTCACATAAAGCGTATAGATCGTCTCTTTATCTTTACCGATAGCTCTGATCCTTTCGAATGCTTCTTTGACGGTCAAGTTCTCTTTAAGATCGATGAATTCTGTCGTCATGATACTGCCGGCACTATCTTCAGGATACTTCAGCAATTCATTGATGGCACTGCGCTTATCAGGTTTCGTATTAGCTAATACTTTCTTGACAAGGTTCGCTGGCATCTCTTCAACTAGATCAGCAGCGTCATCCAAAAAGAGCTTGTCGACGACCTCTTTGATCTCATCTTCAGTCAAAGCTTCGATAAGACGCTCCCTAGTATCTTGTTCCATACGAGAAAAGACTTCTGCTGCCTCATCTTTATTCAAGAGCCTGAAGACGATGATCGCGTCTTCTTTGTCTAATTCATCGATGATCTCAGATACATCAGCGACATTGAACTCAGCTAAAAGAGCCTTAAGACCACTTAAGTCCTTGGCTTTTAAAAGCTCTATGATCTTTTCTTTCATCATACTTACCTCCTTTTTTAAATGATTACAGAAGGTATACCGAAGTGATCAAACACGACGATATACATATATGAGGACTACCATCCATGTGACCACCTCCTTTGAGCTTTGACATTATACTATGATTTCATTAAATCTTGGTGAAACTTTGATAAAAATCAAACTAAATATGATGTATCATTAAGCCATGGAAATAAAAATGGTAGCTTTTGATATCGATGGTACACTATTACCTCGTGGTGTGATGACACTTGACGCAAAGACAAAAGAAGCTTTGGATGAACTAAATAAGAAAGGTATCTACACAGTCATCTCCACAGGTCGTATCGTGACCTTTATCCAAGATGAGATCATGAAAAAGATCGATTCTGATTATTATGTGACGATCAATGGTTCAGTAGTTACAGACAAAGATCTCAATGTGATCAAGACCTATCCACTAAAAGAGGAGGGTTTCAAAGAGATCATCGACGCTGCACTTGATCTAGATATCGCGATAGGACTCAAGTATCCTAAAGAGATAGCTGTCTATAATCGTTATGACTATTATATGTCGATCTATGATCGCTATCATAATCTGCCACCACTGATCTATGACTATTCAAAGACCAGAGACTATCATTTGACTCATGGTTTACCTACTGGTGCTTTCATCATCGCTGAAGAAGAGAAGATCCCAGCCTTCAAAGAAAGGATCAAAAGTGTAACAGTCGCCGATGCCTATAAAGGTGCTGCTGAGTGTTATGACAAAGACATCTCTAAGGCTGAAGCTTTAGCCTTCGTCGCTAATAGACTTGGCTTCACGATGGAAAATGTCATGGCTTTTGGTGACAGTCAAAATGATATAGACATGTTGAAGGCGGCGAAAGTCGGTGTCGCCATGGGCAATGCGACAGAGGCTACCAAAGCTATAGCTGACTATGTCACTGATGATTGTGATAAGTATGGCATTCCTAAAGCTCTAAGACATTTTGGGCTCATCGATCGATAAGATACCAGCTAAAGATCATTTGCTTAAAAGATAAAAAAGGGTGTAGTAAGTCTAAGTTGATCTAGACAATGACACCCTTTTACATTAGATCTTTTCTTTTATCGCTTTGATGATGCCTTCTTCATCTAAGCCATATTTTTTGAGTACTTCCTCGGCTTTGCCACTTTCACCAAAAGTATCTTTTACACCTATAGGATATACTGGATTTGATGGTTCGGCTATCGCTGCTTCGGCAACTGCCCCATAAAGACCGCCGATGATCGAATGTTCTTCGATCGTGAAATTGATCCTGTGAGACTTGATTATCTCTCTTATCTCTTTGTCTGCAAGTGGTTTTAGACATACGACTTCATAGACGCTTGCATCGATACCCTCTTTAGCTAAGATATCAGCTGCCTTAAGAGCGTATTGGGTCATGAGTCCAGTAGCGATAAGAGCGATGTCTTTTCCTTTTTTTAGCTCTTTTGGTTTATAGAAGTCAAAGACTGTATCTTCATCATAGATATCTTCACTCTTTCCTCTTTGCATCCTCACATAACATGGCCCCTTTATCTTAGATACATGTCTTATAAGAGCCTTGGTCTCATGATAGTCACTGGCAACAAAGACCTTCATATTTGGTAATGAGCGCATGAGAGCTATATCTTCGATCGCTTGGTGGGTCGCACCATCTTCACCCACGCTTAATCCAGCATGTGTGGCACAGATCTTGACATTGAGCTTTGGATAGCAGATGGAATTACGGATAATCTCAAAAGCACGACCAGCTGCAAAGACAGCGAAGCTAGAGGCAAATGGTATCTTGCCACTCGCTGCTAGTCCTGCTGCGATCCCCATCATATCAGCTTCTGCGATACCACAATTGATATGTCTTTCAGAAGCGACCTTCTTAATTTCGGCTGTCTTTGTCGACTTAGATAAGTCAGCATCTAAAGCGATGATATCTTTATTCTCTTTAGCCAGTTCAGCTAGTGCTTCACCATAAGCGACTCTTGTCTCGTGTTTCATCAGGCATCCTCCCTATCCAATTCTTCAATAGCTTTCATATATTCCTCATCATTTGGGGCACTGCCATGCCAACTTGCTTGATCTTCCATAAAGGAGACACCTTTACCTTTGATCGTATGGGCGATGATGACCTGTGGTCTATCACTTACTTCACTGGCTTTCTTGAAAGCTTCTCTGATACTGTCAAAATCATGTCCATCACACTCAAAAGTAGCTAGACCAAAAGCTTCAAACTTCTCTTTGAAGGGCGTAGGATCGATGACGTCTTCGATGCGTCCATCGATCTGCAAGTGATTGAAGTCCAAGATATATGTAAGATCGCTAAGTCCATAATGATGAGCAGCCATCATTGCCTCCCAGACTAGACCTTCTTCACTTTCACCATCACCTAAAAGACAATAGACGTGATGACCATTTTGATCAAGCTTATCTGCTAATGCCATACCAACAGCTGCTGAAGATCCCTGACCCAAGGAGCCTGTCGTCATATCGACACCAGCGAGATATTGCATACTTGGGTGTCCTTGAAGCTTGGAATCGATCTTTCTGAAGCTATGGATATCTTCATCAAGAAGTCCCTTCTCTTTTAAAGTAGCGTATAGAGCTGCTGAGGCATGACCTTTCGATAAGATGAAGCGATCACGCTCTCTTGAATCGACGTTCTCTTTTGTGATATCCATCTTTTCAAAGTAGAGATAAGTCATGACATCAGCGGCACTTAGAGCACCACCTGGATGACCACTGTTTGCCGCATGGATCATCTCGATGATCATCTTACGGATGTTTCTTGCGTGTTCTTTGAGTACTTCGTTATGCATATACACCTTCCTATCTTTTATCGTCTTTGTGTTTGATCTTATTAGCTTCAAAGAAGGCGCTGTCACTTTTCTTTGGATGACCACATAGCCTTCTTGCAAGTCCGATGAGTGGGTGGAATCTTGGATTTATCATACCAGTAAGTTCGATGAAGATCCAAGCGATAAAACAGAGGATGATCAAAAAGATGAGTCCGATATACTCGTGGAAATATGTGATGAGTGCATCTAGACCAAATAATATAGTCACAAGATACAAGACAAGGACTGTATCACGATGTGATAGTCCCATCTTATACATGAGGACATGGTGCAAGTGTGATTTATCAGCCTGCGATACTTTCTGTCCCTTGACTTTACGTCTAATGATCGCAAGACAAGTATCTGCCAGTGGCACAAAAAGGATGATGATAGGAAAACCTAAAGAGATGAAAGTCGTCGTCTTAAAGCCTAAAAGACCAAGACAAGCGATCATATATCCAATGAACAGGGCTCCACAATCACCCATGAATATCGAAGCAGGATGAAAATTATATGGTAAGAAGCCACCAATAGCTCCAACCAAGATAAGGGCGATGACACAGATATCTCGCCTTCCCATAAAAAAGCCGATGAGTCCGATGACACATAAGACGATAAAACTGATACCACCAGCCAGACCATCAAGACCATCGATAAGATTGATCGCATTGGCGACACCAACGATCCAGATAAAAGAGATCAGAAAAGAGATCGGTTCGATATTGATCGCGATATCAAAGACTTTGATATTCTGTAATTCTATCCCTCCATATGTGATAGGGATAAGAGCTGCTCCCATGATGAATAAGAGCTTAACAAAAGGTTTAAGATCGAAGAGGTCATCTAAGACACCTCCAATAAAGATGACTAGTCCGCCACATAGGATGCCATTGATCGTCTTATCAGCACTGACAAGTAGACTGATAGAGATCAAAAAACTCATAAAGATCGCTAGACCACCAAAGCGCACGATCTTACCATGATGCACAGTCCTATCGTTTTCGATCGCATAGATACCTAAGGCAAAGCCAATACGCTTTGCGATAGGAGTAAATATAAGTGACAAGATGAAGGCTAGTCCAAAATATGGCAAGGCACCGATGATAAGATTCACGATTACCTCCCTAAAAGGACCTTGATGAAACTGCCTAAAAGATAGGCGATCACAAGGCCAAGGATCAGATATAAGACCTGTACTTGGGCAACTCTTCCTTTGCGCATAAAGCGTTCAAAGTCGATAGCACTTAATCCATAGAGCGCAATGCCAAAAGACACAAGATAGATGATGATATCGATCATCCTCTCTAGCATACTCTTCCCCCGATATAGCTAAGCACATAGTTACGTTCTTTATCCAAGATGATGAAGTCAGCTTTACTGCCGCGCATAAGGCGACCATTATTTTTAGGGTGTCCTAATAGATCATGGGCATTAGTTGATGTATATGCAACAAGATCACTCAAGGCGATATCGCATTTCATGTC
The DNA here is from genome assembly GCA_944326055.1 of uncultured Erysipelotrichaceae bacterium. Taxonomy (GTDB): domain Bacteria; phylum Bacillota_I; class Bacilli_A; order Erysipelotrichales; family Erysipelotrichaceae; genus JAHHTG01. Next base: position 9,663 of record CALVCT010000048.1, on the reverse strand, counting down.
ATCTAAAAGATGATCGCCAATAAAGATAAGACGGTCTTTACGGATGTTCTTGATCGCTAGATCTAATGTGATCTTTGGCAGATCTCTTGTATCTAATAAGACATATTTATCTGACATAAGCGCATAACTTATAAGTGAAGGATGATAAGGATCAAAGCTCATATCATAAAAAAGTGGTCCTATCGCATCGACATCGAGCTTTTCGATCTTGTCGATCGTGATATCTGAATGTCCTAAGACAAGTTTTATACCTTTAGCTTTAAGTGCTTCTGTGTCGATATCTTCATTGATCAGTGCTAAGCGCACTTTATCATCTTCTATATCAAGATCATAGACATAGTCTTTGAATAAGCCAAGACACTTATCATCAAGATGATCACGTCTGAGATAAGATCCAGTGCCTACTTGTGGCACAGAAAAAGTATCAAGACTAAAGAAAGCTGGTATCATCGTCAAACCTTTAAGATCGATGACCTTTCCCTTGTAGTCTTTCTTAGGGCTGTGGTATATATCTTGGATCTTACCATCACGGACATGTATCGAACCGTTTAGATAAGTCTTTCTTTCATCAGCAACTATCTGACAATTTATAAACATCACTTCACTCATATAAAGCTCCTATAAAACTATCGACATCTTTGACGATAAAGCGTCTAAGACCATGTCTAGCATAATACAATATCGTCTCTTTATCTAGCTTATCAAGGATGATAGCTACTCTTATATCCTTATTCAGGATGATGCGTAGTGTAATGATATCATCTTCATCGATACGCTCATCATCAAAGAGCACCAATGTATCAAGTCCATAGCGCCTGATAGATCTTGCGATCTTACTGAGAGCATCTTTAGAGAATGATCTTGGTCTGATCATTGGATAGATCTGTATGTCATGTCTTTTCGCAAAAGAGCTCAAAAGATTGAACTCTTCTTCAGCCCTTGCATAGTCACGGTCTTGATAAAGAGCTGGTGCTAAGACTGTATAGATCTCTTTAGCACCTTCATCATACGCTCTTTTGATCAGCGCTAGTTTATCATAGACAGCAAAACGTCCGTATGGGTGATCTAAAAGGATACCGAGTTTGATATTGGTACCAGTGAGATATTTCTTAGCTGCTTCAAGATATAATGGATGAGTGATATAAGAGCGTGGTCTAGATCTCTCTAGAGTATGTAATCTTGACTTTAAAGCACTATCGCTCATTCCATCATCAAGATCGATCACATCAATGATCTTATTTAGTCCCTCGATCATCTCTCTTTTCGCTCCAAGACTTCAACGATGCGTGGCAAGACTTGCTTCTTTCGTGAGACGACTTCTGGCGCATAACCATCTTCGTCGATGATGCCAGTCATGGCTTTTAAGAAAGTCTCTTTCTTAAGTCCATCACACAAGAAGTAAGAACCACTACCACTTGCCATCGTAAACATGACTACCAAGATATCATACTTGTTCATCATGCATAATTCAGATAAGTAGATGACCATCTTGTCTTTGACTTGTTTGAACTCATCTGCACTCTTACATGTCGTTTGGGAGATGCCGACTTTAAGTCCTGAGATATCAAACTCTTTGAAGTCATTGTAGACGATCTCGATATTACGTTTATCAAGAAGTGATTCACCTGATTCGACAAGACCCTCATATAGTTCTTCAGCCATGACGCCAGAGATACGCTCAAGATCTTTTGCGATTGCATAATCCAAGTCCGTCGTCGTTGGTGATTTAAAAGCTAGAGTATCAGCTAAGATACCGCCTAATAATAAACCAGCCATATCTTTAGGTATCGTGATATTGTTTTCTTTATATTTAAGCGCAATGATCGTACATGTCGCACCGACCTGCATCGTCGTGATATTGATCGGTCCTGAAGTCTCTAGACCACCAAAGCGATGATGATCGACGACTTCAACGACTTCTCCATACTCGATATCATTGATACTTTGTGACATCTCGTTGTGATCGACCAAAATAAAGCGTTTCTTATCATAATCTAATAAATGATGACGACCAAGTGAACCAACGATCTGCCCTGTATGATTGAGGACAGGGTGTGAACTGAAGTGTGATGATGACATCCTCGCCTGTGCTTCATCGACTGTATCACGCGTACTAAAAGACATGATCTTCTCCTTTGGCGTCATGATCGTCCCAACGATCGGTGCCTGATAGATGAGTTGTGAAACAGCAAGCGGCGATAGCCTTGTCGCAATGATCGGGATATTCTTATCTTTAGCTTTCTTAAGTGTATGATCATCGACCCAGCTTTCACCAACGATGACCAAAAGAGCGATCTTCTCATCAAGACAGCGTCTTTGGATCTCTGGTGTATTACCAACGATGACGATACTATGTTTATTGATCTTAGATTCATAATTAGGGAAGAAATCGATCGTTCCATCACTGAAATAACGTCCGTCCAAGATCACTTCGGCATCTAAAGTCTTGACGATCGAGTCAAGTGTCGCACTAGCGACCATCTCCTTGAGCTTTTGATCATCAAAAGTCCAAAGTGCCGTCAGATCATCGATCGCAACGATACCTTCAAGATGTCTCTCACTATCCGCAACATAGATACTGCGATGAGCTGTATCTTTAAGCATGAGTTCTAGTGCTTCTTTGATCGTGAGTTCCTTTGATACTAGATAAGGTTTATCGAGATCTAATTCTTTAAGTATCGTCTTGGCACTGAACATATTGAGTGGTTCATCAAAACCAAAACGCTTAAGCAGATACTCACTTTCTGAATTGACACCACCCAGACGAGCCGCAACCGCATCGATGCCCATGGCCTTCTTGAGAGCTGCATAAGCGATAGCTGAGACGATAGAATCAGTATCAGGATTCTTATGTCCGATTATATAGACTTGATCTTTCATATCTTACCTCCAAAAGGCTCATATGGATGAAGAGCAGTGAGTCTTTTGACGCGCTCTTTGATATCTTCAAGATAACTTTCATCATCTTTGTGTTTGAAGACATCGATGATGATGTGCCCGACTTCTTTAAAATCTTCTGCATCGAAGCCTCTTGTCGTCATAGCAGCTGTCCCAAGACGTATCCCACTTGTGACATTGGCCTTAAGTGGATCGTTTGGTATCGTGTTCTTATTACAAGTGATGTGCACTCTATCAAGAAGCATCTCTGCTTCTTTGCCAGTGATGTCTATTGCCCTAAGATCGACTAGAAGCAGATGATTGTCTGTACCACCACTGACAAGTCTTAATCCACCTTCAACTAATGTCTCGCCAAGCACCTTAGCATTCTCAACGACATCAGCGATATAAGCTTTGTAGTCAGAAGACAGTGCTTCATAAAAACACTGAGCCTTAGCAGCGATCACATGCATGAGAGGACCACCTTGTGATCCTGGGAAGACTGCTTTATCGATAGCTTTAGCATACTTTTCTTTACATAGGATGATACCACCACGTGGACCCCTTAAAGTCTTATGTGTCGTGCTTGTAACGACATCTGCATATGGGATAGGCGACATATGAGCACCCGTCGCACACAGACCAGCGATATGTGCCATATCGACAAAAAGATAAGCGCCGACTTCATCTGAGATCTCTCTAAACTTAGAAAAATCGATAGCCCTAGCATAAGCGCTGGCGCCAGCTACGATCATCTGCGGCTTCTCTTTAAGAGCCAGCTCTCTTATCGCTTCATAGTCGAGCATCTCTGTCTTGGGGTCGACATCATAACTCACTGAACGATAAAGCGAACCACTAAAATTGAGCTTATAGCCATGTGTGAGATGACCACCGCTTTTAAGGCCCATGCCCATGATCGTGTCACCTGGCTTTAAAAGCGCCATATAGACAGCCATATTAGCTTGTGAACCACTATGAGGTTGGACATTGACATGTTCAGCGTGAAAGAGTTCGATCAAGTGCTCTCTTGCGATCTTCTCTACTTCATCGACATATTCACAACCACCATAATATCTCGCATCAGGATATCCTTCTGCATATTTGTTCGTCAGTATCGAACCTGTAGCTTCTAAGACTTCTTTAGAGACATAGTTTTCCGAGGCAATAAGTTCGATATTGTCTCTCTGTCTTTGATACTCTTTATCGATGGCTAGAAACAATCTTTCATCACGCATAGTAGACCTCCTTTATCACCTCTTCTTTGATGATGCCTTCCCTTAAGATCTTGATCGGCTCTTTTGTGATATCGATGATCGTTGAGGCGACTTCGCTTTTCGCATCTTCTTTGACTATCATATCGATCTTGCCATCAAAGATCGCACAGATATCTTTATGACTCTTGATACTTGGCTCACCAGACATATTACAACTAGTGACGAGTATCGGCTTGCCAAGCGCCTTTATCACATCTAGGATCTCTTTTTTATCAGGCACTCTGATACCGATAGTCTTAAAGCCATTCGTCACATAATCAGCAACTTCTTCTCTCTTATTGAAGATGATCGTCAAAGGCCCAGGACAAAATGTATCGATAAGGCGCTCTATCCTTTCATCTGTATAAGCCACTTTTCTTATCATCTCTTTAGAGTCACACATCATCGGTAAAGGCTTATCTTTATCACGATCTTTGATCTTCTTTACTTTATCGATCGCAACTTCATCATCAAAAAGACAAGCGAGACCAAAGACAGTGTCCGTTGGGAAAGCTACTGTACCAGAAGACCTTAGTACTTCTACTATCTCATCAGTGATAAATGCATCGAGAAATCTTGTTATCATGGAACAATTATACTCGATTTAGCTAAGTTATGTTTATAATATATGCCATGAGTAAATGTAAATATTGTGGTAAAGAGATACCTAATGGTGAGATGTATTGTTCAAAAGAGCACGAAGAACGTCATGCAATGATGCATGTGAACACTGATAAGACTATCATCGTCGTCGTATCTGGACTCCTGATCGAAGTATTACTAGCTTTTTTAGCGATAGTCTTTAAAGATAAGCTCTATATCGGACTATGTATCTTAGTCTTAGGCATCATCATCATCTTCATGAATGGCATCAGTGTCGGTGACTATTATGTCAGATTCTTTACTCATCGCTCAGAAGAAAGAACAGCTAAAGTCGAAGACCTCGGTGTCTTTAAATATGTAGGCCCAATCTTAGGATCGATCATCGCAATAGTAGGACTTATCGTCATCTTCATATGAAAAGGTGCAAGTACTGTAATAAACCAATAAGTAACGATAGAGATTTCTGCTTAGATGATCATGAAAAAAGATATCAGATGCAAAAAGTAGATACTGACCACAATGTCATGATGATCATCTTTGTATCACTAGCTTTAGTCATTTATGCATTTATTGCCATAATCTTAAAAAGCATGCAGATGATCACAATCAGCATCTCGATACTTGGAGCAGTGATGTTGATATTCTTGAGGGTAGATAGAGAAAGATTTGATGATCATATGATCATATGGAAGCGTTGGTATAGACCTAGTTCTAGTAACTCTGAATACCCCAAAGCAATTGCATATATCATTTCCATATCAATGATCATCATAGGAATGATCCTGACACTGATGATCTAAAAGTAAAGACTCGTACGATCAAAGTAATATCAGCCAAGCAACCAATCTGCGATGTCAATGATCCTTACGCCCTCATATTGATACTCTTCGTGGCGAGTGCGAGTGATCATCATCTTCGGATATGCATCCTTGATCTAAAGTAGTGTTGAGATCTCACGTTTAAAAGTCTTGTCATCACTGATATCAAGGGAGACCTGTATATAGATCTTTTCATTACGTTTGATAGCGACAAAATCGATCTCTTTTTTATATAGTACCCCGACATATACTTCATACCCTCTGCGTAACAGCTCTATCGCAACTACATTTTCAAGGATCCTGCCATGATCCATATTCTTAGTACCAAGTTTCGCATAGCGGAATGCGTGATCGCTTAGATAATACTTGTCACTACTTGAAAGATACTTTTTTCCTCTGATGTCATATCTGCGGACTTTATAGAACGCAAAATCATTGCATAAGTACTGGCTATAAAGGCCAATGGTGACATGTTTAGCTTTTTCCTTTAAATGTCCAAAAGTGTCTGCAATATTTCGTATCGATGTCAGATTTGAGATATTGTCCATGAGAAAATCGACAAGCCTGTCCATAAGTTGCACATTACGGATCTTATATTTCTTGCGGATATCACGGACGATAAGAGTATCGAAGACATCAGCAATATAATCATACTTAGCTTCTTTATCCTCATAAAGATAAGACCCAGCCATACCTCCCTCGAGCATGTACTTATCTATAGCAGTATACTTGTCATCATATTCAAAATACTGCATATATTCGCTGAATGAGAAAGGAAATACTTTGATCTCAAATGTTCTTCCAGTAAAAAGTGTAGCAAGATCAGAACTCAAAAGAAAAGCGTTTGAACCTGTAATGTAGATATCAAACTTTTCAGATGCATGTAGACCATTGATCGCTCTTTCAAAACCATTACACATCTGGACTTCATCGATCAAAACAAAGTTCTTTTTATTTGTGACATAATGAGAATTGATATAGTCATATAAAGGTCTGTACTCAAGTAAATGGTCGAATTCTGGCAAGTTGAAATTGATATGGATCATATTATGATCAGGAACATTCTGCCTTATATACTCCTTTAGTGCTTCAAGCAATTTAGATTTCCCACTACGACGGACACCTGTTATGATCTTAATGTCCGGAGTCCCGATAACGTTGATGAGTTTATTTAAATAATGTTCCCGAGTAATAAGCTTCACAATACATCACCTCTCATATAGAATGATACAACATTTATTTACCATATTTAATATTTTTTTAATTTTGGTAAATAGAAGTCGATAATGAATTGCGATTAATGAAGTAGACACTGATAATTAGATTATCGACATTAGTATATAATATATTCACAAAAGATCTCTTAGTAGATATATTAACTTGAAAAAAAGATAAGGCTATTTTAGTGTATATACACTGAGTATCATGGTTATAGTTGTATTTTTTGTCTAATCTGGATATACTATGTATATCCAGATAAAGGAGGACGATTACATATGACTACAAAGATCCAAAGGTGGGGCAACAGTCAAGGGATCCGCATTCCGAAGTTTATTCTTGAAGCATTAAATTGGAATGATGATGAAGAACTAGTTATGACAGCAGAAAACGATAAGATCGTCATTAAAAAAGCAGCAAAGAGAATGAACATCAAGGATCTTTTTGCTGACTATGACGGGGAATATGCCCCTGTTGAAGTAGATTGGGGTAAGCCAGTTGGGAAGGAAGTATGGTAAAACAAGGAGATATAATTAAACTTGACTTTGATCCGCAAGCAGGCCACGAACAAGCTGGCTATAGGCCAGCTTTAGTTATCAGTAATGATTTTTTTAATCAAAAAACTAATTTGACGATCGTCTGCCCAATTACCAACACGGACAACCGTTTTCCGTTACATATTTCTCTTGATGATAGAACGATGACAAAAGGCGTCATACTTTGTGAACACGTGAAAGCATTAGATATTAATGCTAAGCCTTACAAGGTTGTCGAACAGATCCCAAAAGATCTACTTGAAAAAGCAATAGATGTAGTATTTTGTGAAATAGAGATGCTACAAGAAGGTTAGATACTGCCTTATCTTGCCTATGATCGAAAAGATCTTTTGAAACAAGCATTATATTGTTACTGCCTTCAAATTTATCAAAATCAAAAACTGTATGAAAAAGAGCCATCACTAATGATGACTCTTTTGAACTGATCAATACTCTTGATCTTTATTTAGTGCTTGTATCAACGATCATGAACTTGATGACACATGCATCATATTCATCTGACCAGATATATTCATCACCGAATTCTTTCTGACACTCTTTAGTATTAGATGGTAGATCTTTTGATGGTGATGATGGGCGATATGTAGGTCTTTCTGTATCTGGATTAGGTGTTGGAGTTGGTGGTGGAACTAATGCACCACTACCATCTATTACACCTACATACTCTGCTCCTTCAACCAAGTCTTTGACATTGTGATATTCATTCCCATTTATATCAAGTTCCATAACAATTGGATTGCCATTGGTATTGATTTTTGCACCTTGGTTAAAAGTAACTTTAGCTGATCTGTTGCCTAATCTTGTTCCATTTTCTGACATACCATCGATCTGAGCAAATGGAACGCGTCTCTGAGCAGTCATCGTTACGTTAGCATCTGCTGCCAAAGTTAAGCTTGCACTCGTAGCAGTATTATCAACTTTTGGATTAGTCCTTGGATCGATATTTACTGCATACCAAGAATTAGCACCCAACGTGAATAAAACATCACCACTTAATGTAACATCAGATTCACTAGCGATTATTGGCGCGCCTGGCATTGAATTTGTATGATCGAATTCAATATTTTCAACTGTTACTTTGGCATGACTATCAGCTAAAATAATATGTTTAACATCTTCGGTAGAGACCAATTTACCCTGTGTGCCTGTACTTGTGATAGTTACTGTTTTGCCAGTAATGCAGATCAAGTGTTTTCCACTGGTAAATGAATTTGATGCTGTGATCTTGTGACCGTTTAGATCAAGTGTGAGATTATCTTCATAATCAGCTCCAGTAATATTGATCATTTCATCAACTTCAACATCGCTTAAAAGTTTTACTGTCTTGCCACTTGCGGCTTCTTTTAAGGCTTCATCTAAACTATCATAAGTTTTGTCGTCTACACTCGCAACCGGCACACCTTTTAAAGGCATTTTATTACCAGAAATCTCAACTTTTTCTGTTAATTTACTTGATACAGTATCATCAACTACATAATCGATCGTTCCTTTTCCATCACCAATGTTGTTAGTGATCTCGATTTTTGTGTTCTCATCCACTAGTGCACCTTTTTTAACTTCGAATTTAACAGCCACGTTTGTATCTTTGAAATCATTATCAGTGATAGAAATGTTTCCAACTTTATTATCCTCGTGCGTAAAAGGTAAAATACCTTTACTGCAGTTTGTAAAATTACTGCCGTTTACTGATACAGAGCTAAGATCTTCAACATAAATAGCATTAAATGTCAGATCTTTTAAGTTTGATTCAGTAACACTTAAGGAATTAACACTTTGGCCTTTATCTGTAGCAAACATTACAGCACCTTCCGCGTTAGTGAAAGTGCATTTATTGATATTAACAGTTCCAACCTGTGTAGAACTATTAGCTTCCAACATAATGAGATATGATGTACTATTTTTTCCATCAAATGTCAAACCTTCAAATGTATAGTTTGCTTCATTACCAGCTGATAAAACAATCGAACCTACTAATTTAGCTGTGTTATTCGCAGCCTTGATACTGACACCTCTGTTTAGTGTTAATGATCCAATTTCAATTTCATTCGATACATATATCTCAGTTGCTCCTCTTTCTAAAGCGGCATTGAGTTGTTCTAGTGTTGTTGCAGGATCTTCAGAAGTGCCTTCGCCTTCACCTGTAGCAAATACTGGTGTTGCTAGTGCTACTACCATCATAATTGATAATAGACTTACCAATAATTTTCTCATTTGTTTTCTCCCCTTCTTTTTTAGATGTGTAATAAGAATGTATGCAAAGAAGGCATCAAGTCATACTAAAAGATACGACTTGATGCCTTCTTTCATTATCTTATTATCATTGATAAAAGTACTTAT
>CALVCT010000047.1 GCA_944326055.1 uncultured Erysipelotrichaceae bacterium | reverse complement strand
GGACCGGATTTCTTTCTGCATACCGTAAACAAGAACGAGAGAGAGGAACAATGATTATGAAAGAAAACAGAAAACTGTTAAGAGAAGTACTAAACGATATCCGCCATGATATGACCGATGAGGAAGTGCTGAATTTGTTGGCAGACAGCAAAATTTCGGTCAAGCCGGAAAGCAGAAAGGAAAAGTATACATTAGGACAGCGCGCCGCCGATACTATTGCGAAATTTGCCGGCAGCTGGGCATTCATCTTCTCCTTTATAGGAGTGCTTGTTCTTTGGATGGTTGTCAATGTCATTCTGGCAGTTAGAGCATTTGACCCGTATCCTTTCATTTTGCTGAATCTGGTTCTCTCCTGTGTGGCGGCAATTCAGGCGCCCCTTATTATGATGAGCCAGAACCGGCAGGAGGAAAAGGATCGCCAAAGAGCCGAAAACGATTACAAGGTCAACCTGAAAACTGAAATTATGATCGAGGATCTGTACGACAAGGTAAACGCGATCCTCGCCAAGCAGTCGGCACTGGAAAAGCAATTACGGGCGGAAAGCAAAAAGAGTGAGGAAAAGGATAGTTGTACTGATGAAAAAGATTAAGTAAGAAAATAGGTGCGATTTGTTTTCACCTGTTCCGGTAAGTGTTGCACTGCTTGTTTTCGACGTCACAACTGTCATGCTAAAAACGGTATTCCAATCAAACTATCCACCTCAATATGTGGATAGTTAGAGGTCAAAAAAGCGTGATTTTAAGCCGTTTTTCGAGCATAAACTTTGAGGGGCAAGGTGTTCTACCTTGCCTCTCAATTTTGCGTCTGAAAAAGTTACAGGCTCATTTTTACAACTTTATCATTGCGATTTTTCTAGAACGTACGAAATCTATGTTATAATCCCATCTTCAACACTTACCTAAGTAATAAACAGCCATATTCCTTGATATATAAGAGGAACTCTGGCTGTTTTTATCTTGAATAGATGTTGTATGTGTTATCTGTTCTTAGTAAGTTTCTTTAGATCATTTAAGAGATAGTATTCTTTATCTAGGCCAAGACCATAGGCTTTGATCATCGCCTCTAAAGCTTTGGAGTTTGTGTACAGTGCTTTATATATGACATCATTTATAGAAGCGACGTTCATATTCTTGAGTGTATTTATGATCTCTTTAGTGGTGAAATGTGCACCTTTACGTTCTAAGTCGACTTCTAAAAGACGATATAGAAGTAAAGAGGTATAGCAGATAAGGAAGTGTGCGATCAGTCTTGTCTTTAGATAATGATATTCTGGTCTACCCAATAGATCAGTCTTCGTGATCCTGAAACACTCTTCGATCTTATAGCGGCGATGTGAGATATCCAAGATATCTTTGACACTTCGATCTTTGATATTCGTCGCGATGACATAATAGCCATCATACTTCTCTTCTTCTTTGATCATATCTTCATCTAAGATATAGAGATCCTTATGATCATCTTTTCTTTTGAGAAAGCGTCTTATATCATTTGGTACTTTCTTTATCTGATCGGGATCTTTTTTGCCTAATAGTTCTTTGGCTCTTTCGATCTGTCTTTTGCGGACATTTCTTTGATACTCATAGGTCTTGCGAGAAAAGGTGACGATCAGAGATTGATCCAATATCGCCTTGGATCTGACAAGCTTCTTTTTACCATCGATGATCTTCTCTTCATAGAAGTTCATGAACATCTCTTTAGAAGCATCTATCACTTTATAAGCTTTATCGTTATATAGAGCGATATTACAGGGTGGGTCGAATTCTTTGAGAGTCCTTATCTTGATATCTCTATCATTTGTAAGAAGCTTATAGTTAAAGTCATTGAAGACAGCTTCTTTTAGAGTATCTGGTAGTTTCCTTAAAGACTGGGTGACGATGAACCTTCTGCCACCCATCGAATTGAACTTGCGGATATCATAAGATCCAAGTGCGGCATCGGCACAATAGATGAAATCACTATTATGTACGACTCTGACCAACTCTTTTTCAAGTGGGAGCACAGTCTTGACCTCAGCTTTATTTCCAGGATGGACACACATCGACATCGGTATGCCATCAGTATCCATGAATAGACCCATCTGCACCAAAGGATCAGGCTTATGGTCTTTGGAGAGGCCATACTTCCTCAACCCTTCGATCACTTCGCCAGTCACAGGATCGATGTAGTCTTCATCTTCATTTTCGATCTCACTGTAGAAGTTCGTGCAATCATAATAGCAGACCGTTGTATCTCTTTTTAAGACCTTATCTGAAGCTTTATATAGATATCTGATATATTCATCAAAATGAAGATATAAGACATCCATGAAGCGTAAAATGTGCTGATGATCGAAGACAGGATCTTCAAAGTACTTGTCAAGATTATCGATCGTATGCAACTTACTCCCCAGATCGATGATCCTGTCATAAGTGAGTATCCGATTGATCGAAAGGGCATCATACTCTGCTTTGGAGTCTTTGAAGATATCTTTGATAAAATCATCGATCTTCATCTTCTTATAGAGATGATCTAAGACAAGATAACCGATATTCTTTATAGTCAATCTTGAAGTATTATCATCGCTTTTATCTAGTCTCTTATCAAGATCGATATAAAGACTCAGATGTGTCAGACCACCTTCTTCATTGAGTCTCTTGACTTCGCTTTTAGCATAAGCTAAAGGATCAGGATGATCTTTCAGAAGCTCTGAGTGCTTACCGATCTTTGCGACATTCTTCGTCGTTACTTTCTTACCGTTTCTTATGCCTACTTGCACATAATATATCGGATCTTTCGCTCTTTTGTCATACATCAGTTTCATACCTTTATTATACCAGAAAGATACAACACATACAACGAAAAATCCTATCCCTTGACACTGCCAAGATTAAAAAACTCCTGATTTCACAGAAGCTTTTAAAGAAGTATGATCGAATAGAGGCTAGAGGAAGTGTTGAAGACCCGTGACGTCTTAATATGGTCGGGATGACAGGATTTGAACCTGCGACCCCTTACTCCCGAAGCAAGTGTACTACCAAGCTGTACTACATCCCGACGTAAAATTATTATAACACTTTCTTGAATTATTTTATGAGTTATGTTACTATTTCTAGGCAACACGGAGACTTAGCTCAGTTGGGAGAGCACTTCCTTGACGTGGAAGGGGTCATGGGTTCGAGTCCCTTAGCCTCCACCATTTGATAAATCAGCTCCTATTGGAGCTTTTTT
>CALVCT010000046.1 GCA_944326055.1 uncultured Erysipelotrichaceae bacterium | reverse complement strand
CTAAGTTTCTAGAAAATGCCACTAATATCAAAGAAGCGATCAAAAATCAACTAAGTACAAAGCTATATCAAAAGGCTGAGATCTATCATGTAAGAGGTGCTATCGACTATGATGAACTGAAGATCTCGCATAAGATCATGATGCATCTTTTAAAGATGTCGCTTGAGAATAAAGCCAAGGAAAAATGGACAAAAGAGGATGAGGCATTGATGGATACCTATGGCAAGAAAGTAAGCTTCATCGATCTTGAGAGTTTGAAAAAGATCATCGATGATCTCGATCTTTGATGTCGATGACTTTGCCTGGATTAAGGATATTATTAGGATCGAAGGCAAGCTTGATCTTGCGCATCAATTCATACTCACTTGTACTTATTGCTGACATTAGATATTCGCGCTTGGCATGGCCGATACCATGTTCACCCGATACTTGCCCTTTTAAGATCTCGGCTTCATCATAGAGCTCATCCATAAAGTCTTTAGCTTTCTTTTTCCATAGCTCATTGCTTAGGGCATCTTTTAGGATGTAGATGTGTAGATTTCCATCACCCGCATGGCCAAAAGAGCGCATACGGATGTCTATGCGTTCTGCTACGTTTTTCGCAAAATCTAAAAAGTCAGCGACTTTATCGATATCGACCACGACATCACACTCATCCATCTCACTGCTGGAATTTTTGATCGCTTCTAAGAAAGCACCTCTAGCATCCCAGATACTGCTTTGACGCTCTTGTGTGTCTGAGATAAAGACATCGATAGCGCCTTTTTTGAGTACTAGTTCACTACAAGTTTCGATCATCCGTCTGATCTCTTCCTTATTGTTGCCACTATAGGAAACGATGAGGTAGGCATTATAGTCGCCATTGGGGAAGTCTTTACCAAGATAGATCTTAGCATCTTCGATGACTTCTTTTTCCATAAATTCGATCGTCGTCGCTGTATCTTCAAGATTCATGATGGCTGGCACAGCCTCTAAGGCTTCCTTTAAGGTATTAAAAGGGATCAAAAGAGAAGTCATGAGCTTTGGTCTTGGGACGATCTTAGCGATGATCTTGGTGACGATAGCCAAGGTGCCCTCAGAACCGATGATCAGATCTTTGAGATCATAACCACTACTGTTTTTTGAGATCTTGCCACCAAGAGTCATGATACTGCCATCAGCCAAGACGACTTCAAGGCCTTTGATATGATCTCGGGTGACGCCATATTTGATAGCTCGCATCCCACCGGCATTAGTCATGACGTTGCCGCCGATCGTAGCGCTTTTCTCACCAGGATCAGGGGCATAGAGAAAACCTGCATCTGCTACTTTTTCGATCGCTTCCATCAAGATGACTCCAGGCTCAAAAGTAGCAGTCATGGTCTTAGGATCGATCTCTAAGATCTTTCTCATGCGTGACATATCCAGTAAGATACCACCGCTCATAGGCACACAACCGCCACAAAGACCAGTACCAGCTCCTCTAGCGATCACAGGCAGATGGTGCTTGTTGGCATAGCTTAAAAGGATGGAGACATCTTCTTTAGAACTTGGGATGACGACGACGTCAGGCTTTCTTGTCCCATAGATGATCATCTCGTCATGACTGTAGTCATCACTTATATCTTGATCGATCACTTTATCATTCAATAGTCTTTTTAGATCTGCGATGTGGTCTTTAGTCAGCGTCTCATGCATTTTTGTTTTCCTCCAAGTATCTTAACAGTTTGTCAGCGATGATGTTGCCATCAGCGACGATCGCAACGTGAGCGATATCGAAGATCGCAGCTTCAGGATCAGTGTTGATCGCAATGATCATTTCTGAATCTTTCATACCGGCAGTAAACTGGATGGCTCCACTTATTCCGAAAGTGATGATGAGCTTAGGCTTGACGGAGCGTCCTGATAAGCCGATCTGACGATAGACACTATAGCGACCATCTTCTACTAGTGGCCTGCTACAAGCGATTTTCCCGTGCAGAAGTTCAGCGATCTTTTCGATCTTAGTGATAGTCTTTTCATCTTTGATCCCGCGACCGATAGCCACTAATACTTCAGCATCCTCGATCGATTCACTCGTAGGCTTTTCTTCGACTTTCAAGATCTCGATCTTTGAAGTAAGATCTGATCCTTTTTGGTCGATGATCTCTACCTTGCCAAAAGGCTTGACTCTCTTAGCTTGATCCATGACTTTATAGCGAACAGTCGCAAATTGAGGACGATTGGCTGTAGTTAAGATCTGAGCCATGATATTACCGCCGAAAGCTGGTCGGATCTGGACCAAGTCTGTATCTTCTCGCATCTTCAAGACCGTGCAATCAGCTGTCAGTCCGGTCTTGAAATAGGCAGCGACTCTTGGTGCTAGAGAACGCCCACTTACAGTTGCACCAACTAAGACAGTATTGGGTTTTCGTCTTTTGATGCAGTCGACAAAGACATCTTTATAGAGATCAGCTCGGAAGTATTTAAGTTCTTTTCGGTCATAGACATCTACTTGACTTACGCCATATTCCAATAATTCATAAGCTAGATCTTTGATCTTGTCACCTATCATCAGACAGATGACTTTCTCATCTATCACTTTGGCTAGTTCAAGAGCTTTGCCGATAAGTTCGTAAGTAATGGGATGGATGCTCTTACCATCATGTTCGACATAGACCAAGATATCTCGCCACTCATCTTTATTGAGAGAGGGCTTTATAGTCACCTTTTCTTCTGTGATAGCTTCAACAGGACAGTTTTTAAGACAAAGACGACACATCTTACAAGCAGCATTCACCTCGACCTTGCCATCTTTGAGCTCTAGGGCTCCAAAAGGGCATTTAGTGAGACAGTTATTGCAAAGGATACATTTATTATGATCGATGATGATTCCCATTATTGCACCTCTTTTATTAGTTTATTCTTCTTTAAGATCGAAAATAGATCTTGACTGATCTTCTCAGGGTCACCTTCAAGTCTTGTCGCCTTTACATCATGACTTGGAATGAAGATCTTTTCGACTTGCGTTGGTGAGCCATCAAGACCGATACGTGTCATATCGACATCAGTGAGATCGTCAGCACTTAAGATATGTAAAGGGTAGTCTTTAGATTCCTTATATAAGCGATATGATGGGAGATCAGGTTGAAACATCGCTTTTTCGACACTGATGAGACAAGGATACTCCATCCTCACTAAAGCATCCATGGAACCAAGATCTTGTTTTATGATGAGGCCTTTTGCATCTGCTTCGATAAGCTCAAGAGCCCATGATATATGAGGAATACCTAAGACTTCAGCGATCTCAGGACCGACTTGAGCTGTATCTCCATCTGTCGTCTGTTTACCACAGATGATAAGATCGACATCACCGATCTGCCTTATACCACAAGCAAGAGCGTAGGAGGTAGCCAAGACATCTGCACCAGCAAACTTACGATCGCTAAGTAACCAGCCTTCTTTAGCCCCTAAGGCAAAGCTTTCTCTCAATACCTCGATAGCACTATTTGGACCCATGCTTAGGGCATGGATTTTGGCATCAGTCTTATCTGCGATCCACTTTGCGGCTTCAAGCGCCACTAGATCGAAAGGATTCAGCTTACTTTCAATGCCATTTCTAAGTAAGACTCCCGTTTTGGGATCGATATCGACTTTTTGGGTCGCAGGAACTTGTTTGACACAAACAACGATATTCATGAGTGATCTCCTTTTTTATCATTCTAACATAAGCTGCATATAGGTCTTAGTGTATTTTAAGTCTTAGAGCGATCTTTAGATATCGTTTTTCTTAAGAGTCTCACTGTTCATCCTATCATCCTTAGTAAAGATGATATAGAGCGTCATAAGATAAAGACTAAACAGTGATAATGTTCCAAATAAGACCAAAATCTCCACCTGTGTCAAAATGATATCGAAGATCTGATCGATGATAGTGACACTAAAGACTACCAAGATGATGACAAGATAGATACTGATGATCTTATAGAGACGATAAAGGGCGATGACTTTCTTCGTATCGATCAGGACCGAGCGCATGATGATGAAGGATTTTTTGACTTTTTTCGTTTCTTTTTTTATGAGATACCAAGCACAGATCATCATAAAAGCGACGTAGATGCAAAGCCCGATATTGAAGATCATACTATAAGTCGAAATGTCTGCTATTGCGATCTTGCGTAGCTCATAGAGAGGATTCTTGACATATCTATCGTCATCATATGTACCTTCAGCGATCCTCTCATAGCCCACATCCGCTTCAAAAAGGGTCGGATAGAGCAGGACTTCAGTCGCTACATCAGTCTCGATACCATCTTCATTTAGATATTTATGTAAAGTCATGATATCCATAAGACTATCATAGTCATAATAAAGGGCTTGATAGGTGGCATCTGGCTCATGGACGATGCCAGCGACTTCCACCAGAAAAGAAAATGTGAGTTCTTGGACATCGACTTGTAAAGATACCTTATCACCGATATCAAGATCATCAAAGAGATCATTGATGACGACCTTGTCACCGTGTGGCATTTCTCCATCAAGCGTGACTTCATCATTTTCATGAAAAGGGTAGACATCGACATTGTGTGGTATCCCCTCTATCATGACCAACTTGATATCAGGGAGCACTATGGCACTAGGACTGTATTCGCTTTTGATATTATCGAGTGATAGCGAGCGATCGATATAGATATAGTCAGCGATGATAGCTTTAGTGCTTGAAGGTATCGTAAAAAGTTCTTTTTTAAGATCGACTAAAAGAAAAAGACCGACACACATGACGACAAAAAGGACCATGAAGACAAGTGATCTCAGATAGCTTATCTTAAAGGTGATATATGCGAGTTCTGGTCTCGCTTTCATTGATCTTCTTTTTAAGTCAAGACTATAAGGGAGCTTCTCTTTTTGTTTGATGAGTTGCCTTTCTTTAAAGACATAGATCGCATCTGCATATTTATTTGTCAGATCCTGGTCATGAGAGACGATGATCACGATATGCTCCTTACTATAATCTTTAAGTAAGCGCATGACTAGGTCTTTGTTCTGGACGTCCAGAGATTCAGTTGGCTCATCGCATAAGACGATCGCTGGCTCTCTGTTCAAAGCACGAGCGATACCGATACGTTGTCTTTGGCCAAAGGATGATTCTCTGATCTCGTGGTCGATAAAAGAAGCGATGCCTAAGTGATCTAAAAGAGCTCTTTCTTTATTTGTGAGATGATCTTTTCTCTTATAGAAGATGTTCTCTGAGACATCGAGCTCTTCGATCAGTTCATATTCTTGAAAGATCATCGCTATAGAGCCACTTGTCATCAGCTTACCACTTGATAGATGGTCAAGACCAGCGATGATGTTTAAAAGAGTGCTCTTGCCACAACCAGACTCGCCATTTATAAAATAGAGTCCTGGCTTTTTGATCTCAAGATCGAGTCTATTAAAGAGCTCAAGATCGCCAAAGCGTTTCGAGCCATTTTGAATGATGACATAGCTCATATGATCAAAAGTCGTCTAAGAATAGTCAATACAGCATTTGTACTGATAGTGACGATAAAAAGGAAGAGAGCATCAAAAGAGAAGAGCTCATCAAATAAGATACTAGATAGATAGACGAGACCTAAAGCGATGATATAAGAGCTGATGAGATCGATGAAAAACTTCAAAAGATAGAGGATATTGACATCATAACCATAGTCTCTACTAAGCAGTTTTTCTTTTCTCTCTCTTTTTCTTTCTAAGATAGCGATCATAAAAGGCAAAAGGCTGACGACGATGAGAACAGCGCCTATAAGAGGCAGATAAGAGCTGATATTATAAAAGGATATATGGGAGGTATCGAGCTGATCGCCGGCGATGATAAAACTGTCATGCTCCGGTCGGATGGTGTTTTCAAGTTCAGCTCTAGCTTTTTCTATATCCGCATCTGGTGCCATGATAAATGAAAGACTACTGAAATAGGTGTCATAGGTCGAAAGTAGTTCTAAAAACCTTTCTTCTGGCATCATTATGTTCATGGAAGACATCACCTTTTCAAGATCGCTAGGGTGGAACCCAGAGTAGAGATCGGTGATCTTATTATCGCAATAGCTTTCGATCGAATATGCACACATACGTCCAAGTGTATCGAGACTACTGATACCGCTGATCGTATACGAAAACTCTGCACAATAGATCTCTTCATCAAAATCAGGATATAGGTCTTTTAAAGAAGCGATAGCTTCAGCGGTAAGTGAAGTATAATTCTGGTCAGCAAACTGACGGAAGTAAAACTGCTTACCGATAAGATCACTTGGATCATCGATACCGACTTTTTCAGCATAATATGTAGCTAGACGCTCGTTGATGACGATCTCATCTGTGCTTTGTGGCATAGACCCATAACTTAGATATAGATCAGCATCTTTATCGATGAGATAATATAGGTCAAAGTTACTGATATCATAGACATATGTATCTGAAGATCCATCTATCAAACGATACCCTTCAAAATTTTCATATTCTTGACCTGTTTCTTCATCTTTTGTCTTAACGAAGATCTTTTTATCGGAGATATCATCAAGATAGATGAAGGGCTTCTCTAACGGTGTGATGTTGAGAAAGTGACCATCAGGTGTCAAATAGTTAAGATAAGAGAGGCTGTCATACAGGTTGTCTAAGCTGGTACGACCCTTTCGATGGTCGATAGTCGCTTGGACAGCGATGATGTCATCACGCGATCTGATGAACTCATCGATGATCTCTGGATAAAAGAAATCGCCTTTGGTCGTATATTGATCATCACTAAAGATGTGATAGGCATGATTCCGATCAGTGATGATGACATCATTGATAATGACATTTTGACCATAACGAAAAGCATTCTTATAGGTCTGTGCAGCATCGACATTTCCGAAAAGAGAGATAGCAGTATATATCGAACAGATGGCTAAGACGATCGTCAAGCCAAATAAAAATGTATGGCCAAGTCGTGATCTGAGATCTTTGGTGATAAGACTAAGATGATCTTTAAGACTCCTACGTGGTACTTTGAGTGTCTTTTGATATCGTTTTTTATCAAGAGCGATCTTATTCTCATCTATCTTCTTATCTTTTAAACGAATGATCTTATCGCCATAGACCTCTGCTAATGCTTCATCGTGGGTGACAGCGATGATCAGTGTCGTTTTTGCTAAGACCTTGATCGCATCCATGATCACTTTTGCATTATCTTCATCTAGAGCGCTGGTCAGCTCATCGGTCAGTAAGATGTCTGGTGCTAAAAGGTAGGCTTTGATGAATTCGACTCGCTTCTTTTGACCGCTTGATAGACGATAGACTTTTTGTTTACGCTGGTCATAGAGCTTTAAAGATCGTAGTAAGACATCGATCAATCTTCGGTCTTTGTTTATAAGCAGTAAGTTATCTAAGACTGACATACTTTCAAAAAGGTTCACTTCTTGATGAGCATAGACGACTTTCCCTGTGACTTCTACTGTACCATTATAGTCTTTATCTTCACCAGCGATGATATTGAGAAGTGTACTCTTTCCACTTCCACTAGGACCTAAAAGAAAGATAAGACCATGATCAGCTTCGATCGTCAAGGAAACATCATCAAGCGCCTTAAAGTCATTATGTTTATTGTGATAGATCTTTGAGATGTGTGATAATTTCAACATTTGTCTGCTCCTTTGATCATGATGTAGATATAAGAAAATGGTCTGAATTGAAAACCTAAATTCAACTTCTCACTTTCATAAGTTTCTTTTACTTGTTCGATACTTCGAATTGCCCTTTATCTTACGATCAAACTAGATAGGTGTCTGCCTTGTATCAGTACTAGGATAAAAAGAGCAAGGTGCAAAGATCTCAATTAGCACTACGCTCTTTATACAACCAAACATAATTGGTGATGTCAAGACTCTATTCTTTATGATTTTTGATAACACCAAATAACCGTAACAAGCAAACTACACCATAGACTAACGTCATTAAAGCTAAAACGCTTGTGATGAACATTCGTAAGACATCACTGAATATACCGAACTGGACTCCATATATTCCAAATAACATCAATGTATTGGTTAGTAACCTATTGATATTGATCAAAAGATCATTGATCGTTAAGAAATAAAGTGTTCCAAAGCAAATGAACTTTAGAAAAGATCTTCTAATATCGCCGTTCATTATTTTCCTCCTTTCAGCCCATAAGCTTTTATATGCGCTAATTATGTTTTATTAGATTTTATAGTTGGATGTAAATTGAAAACATAAAAACCGTAGATAGACCCAACTAGTCTACAATGCCGTTTTTATATCGATGGGGATTATAACTTAGCATAAGTTTCTTCCTCTTTTTTGTTTATATAGCAAAAGAATCGTTGACGCAGATGTAGTCACCAAGGAATGGATCTTTTCCTTTTGGCTCAACAGAGTAAACTGAACAGTTACAAT
>CALVCT010000045.1 GCA_944326055.1 uncultured Erysipelotrichaceae bacterium | reverse complement strand
TTTATGGAAAGAAATAAAGTCGATGCCTATATGGCAACTAATCAGAAATACTATCCTGAAGATAAGCTTTTGTTTATTAGAGATAGCCTCGATATGATGGATGATGACCGTTTTATCGTCGTCTTGTCTGTTCCTAAGAAAGATCCGTTGGTGGTCTTGATCTTATCGATCTTCTTAGGATATCTGGGTATCGACCGCTTCTTCATCGGTGATATCGGCATGGGCATCTTGAAGCTTTTGACTGTTGGCTGTTGCGGTGTCTTGACGATCGCTGATTGGTTTTTCATCATGGGCAAGACGCGGGAAAAGAATTTCGAAGATCTGTTGCACGTCCTATGAAGACGTTTGATCTTCGCTATCTTGTGATAATGGTGATAGTATCTTCACTCTTCTTTTTCTTTTCGGTACCTTGTTTATTTCATCTTGCAACAGGTTATCTTTGCCCGACATGTGGTATCACAAGGGCGATCAGAGCATTACTCAATGGTGATGTCATGATGGCTTTTGAATATAATCGCCTTTTCTTTTTGGCTCCCATCATCGTCTTTCTTCCGAGCATCAACACAAAGAGGAGGTGGCGTGATATCATGATGATCATCTTATTTGTCTGTATGTGCATCTACGCTGTAGTACGCAACATCTATGGTATCTGATCATGAAGATCGAAGAACTCAATCATGAATTAGGCTTTTGTGAAGATAGTCGTGTTCATATTCGTTTCTATCTTTATATGTATAAAGAGCGCATCAAAGTACTAAGAGAACTTTTTTGGCGCAAAGAAATAACTCTCGCGGATATCAAAGATCCTGCTCTTCGTCTTAGTGTCATCCTTTTAGAAGTTCTTGATCGCTATGATGAGTATATCGCTAAAGGTCTCTATCATTCGGAAGTGATCGATACTTTTAAAGCTGTCAAAGAAAAAGCTATGATTCATAAGGAAAAAGAAGGCTATATCGGGATCTATCTTGAGGATCTTCCTTATCTTAGACATATATTGGATGGTACGATCTTTCGCTTTGGTCCCTTAGAATATATTTTGACAAAGATGGTCTTCTTGGATAAGAGGATCATGGACAAGTGTTTCATAACTTTCGATCATACGATATTCCCAACTCTTAAAAACAATACTCCTATCGTCTTACTAAGGGTCAGAGACCACAGACTATTAGAGAGAAAAAGAGTTGAGGATTCTTTACATAAGGCGCGTTATTTCTTTCGTGGACTACAGATCTCTGGTCTAAGTTTTATGGTTCTTTATTCTTGGACGCTCTTTGAACCATTAGTTGAAAGATTGCCTCTCGATCATGAGTTACGATCATTTCAAAAACATTTCACGCTCATCGGTTCTTGTGCCGATGATACGAAGACTAAGTTTGATTTAAGTCGCGATACATCGATCATCAAGGATATATATCTCAGTGACAACAAAGTTAGTGGTGTCGCCTGTGGAGTCATCCGTTTTTAATGAAACAAATTACATTTTATTTTTGAAAAATATGATTGACATATATGAAAACATATTGTATAAATATGCCATAAGGAATAAACGCAGCGATCCGAAATAGTAGCGGTACACCTTCACTTCAAGCGAGGCTATGCGTGGTGAGAATAGCTAGGAAGATATCGTGAATACATCGGTGAGGGGGACACTGAACAGAGTAGGCTGTCACGGTTTACACCCGTTAAAGTGTAGAGCTATGTTGGTAGCTTCGAAGGTCGATCTAGTGATGGATCGATGAATTAAGGTGGTAACGCGATAGACTCGCCCTTAGGGTGAGTCTTTTTTGTTCCTTAGGAAAAGGAGAAAATTTATGAAGAAGATCATTACTTTAGTCTTAGCGCTGATCTTGATCAGTGGCTGCTCACAACAAACGACATCCAATAGTGAAAAAAGTGTCGGTATCTTACAACTTATGACTCATGATGCGCTCGATCTGGCACGCGAGGGTTTCATTGATGCCTTAAGCGACGGTGGTTATGAAGATATAACTATCGATTATCAGAACCCTGAAAGCGATCAATCAAATCTTACAACAATGGCTGAAAGTCTTATCAACGCTGATCACGATCTTATCTTAGCGATAGCTACAACACCAGCACAAGCTTTGCAAGCTGTCAATATCGATACTCCGATCTTAGCAACAGCTGTCACTGATTTTGTTGAATCAGGCCTTGTCTCATCTAACGATGGTGGTGAGATGATCGCTGGAGTCTCTGATGGATGTCCGATGGATGCTCAGATCGAACTATTATTGGAATTCGATCCAGAGATCAAGTCTTTAGGTATCATCTATACATCGAGTGAACCAAATTCTGAGATCCAAGCACAACAGATGGTCGAAGAGTGTGAAAAAAGGGGTATCACGACGATAGTCAAAACAGTTTCAGATAAGACGATGATCGATGATACTTTAAGATCATTTGGCACAGATATCGATGCGCTCTATATTCCTACTGATAATAATATCGCAAGTGCGATGGCAAGTGTTGACATCTTCGCCCAAGAAATGTCACTTCCAGTCCTAACTGGCGAATCAAATGCTTGTGCAAATGGTGGATTATTATCACTTGGTGTCGATTACTATACTATAGGTTATCAAACTGGAGAGATGGCAGTCGCGATCTTGGATGGAACAAGCACTATCGAAGATTTTGGTGTTGAGATGCAGGATGAGTTCACAGTCTTCTATAATTCAGATACAGCCGAGAAGATCGGTGTGACATTACCTGATTCGATCTTAGAGCGCGGTACAGACGTAGCTAAATAATCATGGAAGCAATACTCGTATCAGCGATAGCTCAAGGCTTGTTGTGGTCGATCTTAGGTATGGGCATCCATGTCTCTTATCGGATCTTAGATATCTCAGATCTAACAGCTGAAGGGTCATTCACTCTAGGCGCAGCTTCCTTTGCAAGTCTAGTCGTTTCGGGGGTACCTGCAGCGCTCGCACTTGTCGTGGCTATCGCTTTTGGAGCTCTTAGTGGTCTTGTGACAGGGCTCTTACATACGAAGCTCTCGATACCTATCTTATTATCTAGTATCTTATCGATGACAGGACTCTATTCGATCAATCTGAGGATCATGGGCAAAGCAAATATTCCTTTAAGTGGTGAGACGACTCTGTTGACTTATATCGCTGATGCTCTCTCTCTTGCGCGTGATCGTGACGCAGCGATCATCCTTGGCATCGTAGCTATCGTTATTATCATCTTATTTATGGTATGGCTCTTCAATACAGAATTTGGCTATACGATCGTAGCTACTGGTTCTAATGATAAGATGATCAGGGCGAATGGTGTGAATTCTGATGTGACAAAGATCGCTGGCTTGATGATCGCTAATGCACTGATCGCATTAGCTGGTGCTTTAGTAGCTCAGTATAATGGCTATGCAGATGTGGGCATGGGTATTGGTGCTATCGTCATCGGACTAGCTAGTGTCATTATCGGCGAAGTCATCTTTAAAAGAAAGACTTTACTATTGAGCCTTCTTGGCATCGTCTGTGGTTCGATCATCTACCGCTTATTAGTAGCACTTGTGATCAATACGGATTTTATTTCAGCTAATGATATCAGACTCTTTACAGCTATCGCTGTTGCGATCGCGATCTTCATAGCGAATAAAGACATATTCAAAAGAAAGGTGCACAAAGATGCTTAAGATCGAGAATATCAAAAAGACCTTCAATAAAGGGGAAGTTACAGAAAAGGAAGTTATAAAGGACTTATCGATGACGATCAAGGATGGAGATTTTATCACAGTCATCGGAGGTAATGGTGCTGGAAAATCGACATTGTTGAATCTTATTGCTGGCTCATTGTCTTTAGATAGTGGCAAGATCATTTTGGATGATAAAGATATCTCGGCACTCAAAGAATACGAAAGGGCTGCTTTCATCAGTCGCGTCTTTCAAGACCCACTGTCTGGTACTTGTCCAGATCTTACTTTAGCAGAAAACTTATCTCTAGCTAAAAGGCGTGGCAAAAGACATACACTTAAAAAAGGTATCACTAGACAAGAAAAGGCGGAGTATCGTGAACTACTTGCCTCATTAGGACTTGATCTTGAAGGGCGTTTAGATGATAAAGTAGGGGTCCTATCAGGAGGTAAGCGACAGGCTTTTACAGTCGTCATGGCTACGCTTGTGACACCAAAGTTATTACTTCTTGATGAAGCAACAGCGGCATTAGATCCCAAGACTTCTAAAGTCGTCTTAGAATTGATCGAAAAGATCGTTAAACATGATCATATCACGACTTTCATGATCACCCATGATATGCAAGATGCACTAGATCATGGTGATAGGCTCATCATGATGGATGAAGGCGATATCATACTTGATATTGCTAAAGAAGAAAAGGCAAAGATGTCGATAAACGATCTTCTGATCCATTTTGAAAAAGCTTCAGGGCATAGACTAAAGAGTGATAGTCTCTTATTGTCATAGAGTCATTCTTCTTCACAAAGGCGCTAGAGTAGATCCTAGCGCCTATTATTTTATATTTGCTTTTGAAAGACTCAAAAGTTAAGAAATATGACTTCCAATAAATAAACACGATGTATCGATCCACATCCTGTCAAGTAAGAAAAAAGCCCGCATTTGGGCTAGTTCTCTATATGGCGTTCGCTGGGGGATTCGAACCCCCGGTACGACATAGCCGTACACCAGCTTTCCAAGCTGGCTCCTTCAGCCTCTCGGACAAACGAACAGGTAAGCGTCAGATGACGCTCAACTATCTTGTGGTGCGCCCGATGAGACTTGAACTCACAAGCTGTTAAGCCACGGCTTCTGAGACCGTTACGTTTACCAATTTCGTCACGGACGCATGCTTGAGTATTGTAGCATATTTAAACTGATATTTGTGATTTTTTGATCGCGATCCATAGACATCTTCTATAGACACTTTGAATTTTAGAAAAGTTATACTATAATCTTGTCTAAAAGGAGATGAGAGAATGGTAACTATTTTAAATCACCCACTGATAACGCATAAATTGACGATCATGCGAAATGAAGAAACGAAGACAAAAGACTTCAAACAGAACCTTGATGAGATTGCAGGGCTTATGGCTTATGAAGTTTGTCGTGATCTACCGCTTAAACCTGTGACGATCAGGACACCAGTAGCTGAATGTCACACGTTTGAATTATTGAACGATATCGTCCTTATACCTATATTAAGAGCAGGACTTGGACTTGTTAATGGGATCAATGATCTTATCCCAACAGCGAAGGTCGGTTTCATCGGTCTTTATCGCGATGAAGAGACGCTTGAACCACATGAATATTTCGCTAAGTTCCCGAATAATCTCAAAGATGCCGTGAATCTCGTACTCGATCCGATGTTGGCGACAGGTGGTAGTGCTTGTGCCGCGATCGATATGATCAAAAAAAGAGGCGCTAAGAATATCAAACTTGTCTGCCTCGTTGGTGCACCCGAGGGCGTTACTGCTGTAGAGAAGGCTCATCCTGATGTTGACATCTACCTTGGAGCTTTAGATGAGTGTCTAAATGAAAAAGGTTATATCGTGCCTGGACTTGGAGACGCTGGAGATAGGATCTTCGGAACGAAATAAGATCAAAAAAGTGTGTAGTGATATGCATTGATATCATCTACACACTTTTTATTAACTTACGACTATCCTGATCCTGTCAGATAAGGACAACATACCGACATCGTAGTAGCAAGTCACTGTATAAGTGCCAGATTCTCTAAAGGTATATTCCAAGATATCTGAGCCACTTACACTCTCATCGATACCACTGCCACTTATCTGCCAAGTGAAGGCTTCTTCATCGATATTGTAATAATCACTGACTTCAGCATAGAAGGTCACGACATTTCCAACTGTTGCGATCGAAGGCGCATCGATCGTCAGTAGGGCATCGACATTCGATGAACCACCGCTATCTCTTGTGACCGTGACGATCTGACAAACTTGATTCGATCCTTCGCCGCTTGGTGCATCTTCATAACCATAGTAGCCACAGACTTCGACCTCATCTCCGATATCTAGATCGCTATCTATGGATTGAGTCGTCGAGGAATTCTCTGAAGAGATAGTCTCGATCACTTCGCCATCGATCTTGATATCGGCCTTATAAGAGATAGGTCCATAGATCCATGAGTAATCGAAGAGTCTTGTTCCGCTTGCTTGGACGATGATATCACCATTAGCATTCCGAAGACTTATGTCCATCGTACTATCAGCGATGATGAGGTCTTCAGGATCAGGATACATTGGCCAAGAAACACTTATCGTGCCATTAGCGCCAACTGAAGCCTCAAAGCCACTACTTTCCATCACCGTGTCCACTTCAAGCATACTGCTTGGATCGACGAGTTCTACATCATCACTTGCAATAAGTCCTCTGGCGATCAGTGATTCGTTCATTCCTTCAAGCACTGACGCATAAGGGAAGGTGCCTAAGATGTGTTCGATCTCACTGACTGTACTTGGTCTTGTAACTGCTTCAGGTGTTCCAAAACTTTCTACAGTCTGATCCAATAGTAAGTTTGTGACTTGACCTTGGATATTCATCAGATATTTGCTATTGGAAAGATATGCCCCTTCATCACCACTGTTTACATTATAGCTATCATAACCTATCCATGTCGCGGTGGTATATTCGCTCGTTGAACCTATCATCCAGCCATCACGTGCAGTGCCATTTGGTATACCATATTGGGAACCTGCTGAGCCCCAGTCAGTCGTACCTGTCTTTGCATAAGTTGCATAATCATCTTGTAAGATCCCCATGAGATTTGCATATCCATCATGGACGTTGGAATAAAGAAGATCAGTGACTAGATAAGCAGATTCCTCAGAGAGGACATCATACGTATCATAACTTGGCTCTATCGGATCGTGACCGTTCATGAATTCGATGCGAATGACTGTATGAGGTTCTACTCTGACACCACCATTGAACATCGTGCTTTGCGCGCTAGCTAACTGAAGACACGAAGCAGCGAAAGTAGAGCCACCTATTGCATATTGCAAGTTGAATTCATCAACTGTTACATCGAAACCTAAAGCATTCATATATTCGACGACTGCTGTCGAGCCGATCTCATCGATGACACTTTGAAGTGTTTGGATAGCTGGTGTGTTGAGTGAATTACCAACAGCATCTTTAAGTCTTACTTCACCCTGATAAGTGTTGGTGGAATTCGTGACGACGACATCAGTTCCAGCCCACATCAGTGGTCTATCGACTAAGACGTGTGATGTCGCCCAACCCAAGTTCTCGAAAGCTAAAGCATAATCGAGCATTGGTTTGATCGATGATCCAGGTTGATTGTATTGTGCTGTAGCGTGATTGAGAAGGAGTTCGCCTCCATAGGAATAGTTGCGCCCACCTAAGATGCCAACGATCTCACCAGTGTGGTTATCTATGGCTATCGAAGCCACTTCGAACTGGTCGTCAGGGTACTGGATGACGTTTCCATCTTGAATATCGTCCATTAAGCTTTGGACGCCTTGATCCATCGCTGTATAGATACGCATCGAAACAGCAGTTGGATCATAGCCAGTAAGATCAATGACTTCCGATATCACTTGATCGATATATGCTTGATATTGATTTCCTTCTCCTGCATCACCTTTATAATTTGGATCCACTAAGAGATCTTCGACTTTGATCGATAGCGCAAGGGCGTATTCTGTATCATCGATATAGCCATGACGGTGCATGAGATATAAGACTGTATTTCTTCTTTCGGTCGCTAGTTCAAGATTGTTATGTGGATTGTATGCGTTTGGAGCATTGATGACACCAGCTAAAAGAGCGCTCTCAGCCAGGTTTAGTTCACTGACATCTTTATCGAAATAGTATTGAGCAGCTCTTTGGATGCCTCGGATATTGCCCTGTCCGCCAAAATTGATACGGTTGAGGTAGAGCTCTAAGACCGTCTTCTTGTCGATCGATCTTTCAAGTTCTAAAGCTAATGCGATCTCTTGTACTTTTCTTTCGATCGATTTAACAGCACCAGTCCCGCTCTCATCATCAACGAAATAAGTATTTTTGACAAGTTGCATCGTAAAAGTACTGCCACCTTGTTCAAAAGAGAGGGTCCTAAGGTTCTCGATGATGGCTTGAGTGAACCTTGGCACATCGAAGCCATTGTGTTCAAAAAACCTTGAATCTTCAACAGCGACAAAAGCATCGACTAAGACATTTGGCAGATCATCGTAAGTGATGTTCTCACGCATGACAGATCCCACTTCTCCTATCTCCTCGCCATTCCTATCATAGATGATCGACGATTGCTCAGAGACAAGATCATCGAGCACAAGCTCGGGTTTTCCTTGCAACAATATAAATAATACGATAACTCCAGCCACTAAACATACAAGACCTAAAGCGACGATCACCGAGACGATCTTGGTGGCTACATTCTTTTTCTTGACTCTTTTTTTATCAGGCATCTTTACCTCCTAAAATAGACTTCGTCGATTACTTTGATATAATCGACAGGTATCAAATAGCTTCTTTTGATGACGTGTCCTTTCTCTTTTATCCAATCGTAGGGCAAAGAGCGACGTTCTGTCTCATTATAGTACGAAATGAGATCTTCAGCCTTAATGAGGTAGTCAGTGTCATAGTAATTCATACGGATGATGACAAAAGCGATAGCTCCGTGCATCATGACATCTTTTAGATGCTCGATCTGGTGTTTGTGTATACTGGAGAAAGGAAAGGCTGTGCGACTCTTGCACTCCTTGGCTTCAAAATCGATATATCTTGAACGATATATCCCATTGTAGTCGGTAGTCGAGGGGATCTTGAAATATGCTTCAGTGATCTTAGCTTTGTTGCGGCTGGGGTATGATACGTTTACGATCGTGACAGGTGTTGGCTTTTTATGGATATTAGCAACATGCTCACTTAAATAGTGAGAATTCGATCTATTGATATCATTTTCTAAAGTCATGCCACGTCTTGAAGTATCATGATGTTTTGTGACAACTGCTGGCGTCTCTTCGAACTTCTTACCGTTGGGATATCTCATGCATGCATTATATTATCAATAAACTTTAATTACTAGATAAAAATGTGCTATATTATTGACGTTAGTCAAGGAGATTAGAAGATGGAAAAGTTGAATCTTACGGTCCAAGCTATCCTTGATAAAGAATTCAATGTCGACTTCAAAGGCTATAGTGCAGCTGAAGTAGATAGTTTTCTTGATCAGGTGCTTGACGATTATCAAACATATGATGAAGGGCTTGCTGAGTTAAATAGCGAGATCGAAGCTTTAAAGAAGGAGATAGCTGAGTTGAAAGCTAAAAACTTAGAGCTTGAAAGCAAGCAGAAAGTGATCGATCTTTCTAATACGACATCATATAGTTCAGTCGATCTATTGAAACGTGTAGCCCGTCTAGAAGAAGAAGTATATCGTAAGTAACATTGCAAAGACAATCGCTGGCGTACGCTAGAGGAAAGTCCATGCTCGCACGACCTGCGATGGTCGTAGTGATTATGCTGATCTAAAAGATAAGGTCAGGCAGCGAGAGCTGACGGCTGGTGATGACCTAAGGGAAACTATGGTCTAGCCTATAAAAGTGTCAAAGAGACGAGTCTTTAGGAAACTGAAGAAGTGGAACGTGATAAACCCCATAAGCGAGAAACTCAAATTTGGTAGAGGAACTCTAAGTGACGAAATGAAGTCACAAAGAGACGGTATGACCGTAGATAAATGATTGTCCTGCTTTTGCAGACAGAACATGGCTTATTTGCAATGTGAAGATAATAGGGCCGCTAAGGCCCTAGTTTTAAAAAGGAGAAAAAATGAACTTACCTAATAAACTAACTGTCTTTAGGATCATACTTGTACCTATCATCGTCTTGGTCTGGCTTTTTCCTTATGAAGAATTTGGAATAACCTTCATTACTTTTCATTTTGGAGCGATTTCATTGTCTTTACTCAATGTGATCGTGCTATTGCTTTTTGCTATAGCTTCATTTACAGATTTCTTGGATGGTCAGATCGCAAGACGGAGGAATCTCATCACGACTTTTGGCAAGTTTGCTGATCCTATCGCTGATAAACTGTTGGTCAATACCTTATTTATTTTGATGGCCTTTGAGCGTTATATACCAGTATTACCCGTTATCATCATGTTAGGAAGAGATACGATCGTTGATGGTTGTAGGATGATGGCGTCAAGGAACGGAGTGGTCGTTGCTGCTGGTATCTTAGGTAAATTAAAGACTGTCTTACAAATGTTGACGCTCATCTTTGTACTTCTCAATGGTCTACCATTCTCGATCTTTGGTATTCCGTTCACTGATTTCTTGTTGTGGTTTGCAACTTTGATCTCGGTAGCAAGTGGCTATTCATATTTTATCCAAATGAAAGATTACATCTTTGAATCGAAATGATCTTTGGGAAGATCTTATTTCGATGACTTATATTCATATGGAAACAGGAGGGTCTATGGCAAAAGATATGGTAGAAAATAAAGATCGCCTCTTAGATGAAGCTCTAAGACAGATCGAGAAACAATATGGTAAGGGTTCTGTCATGCGGCTTGGTGATAGGACGAATGTCGATGTCGACGTTATTTCAAGCGGCTCACTTGCGATCGACTATTGTCTTGGTGTTGGTGGTTTTCCAAAGGGCAGAATCGTTGAGATCTATGGTCCTGAATCATCAGGTAAGACGACTTTAGCACTGCAAGCGATAGCTGAATGTCAAAAAAAAGGTGGTAAAGCTGCTTTCATCGATGCTGAGCATGCGATCGATCCCAAGTATGCAAAAGCACTTGGTGTCGATATAGATGATCTTATCTTGTCACAACCTGACTCAGGTGAGCAAGCATTAGAGATCACAGAGGTCTTGGCTAAGTCAGGAGCTATCGATCTTATCGTCATCGACTCCGTAGCTGCTCTTGTGCCACAAGCTGAACTCGATGGCGAGATGGGCGATCAGAATGTTGGCCTTCATGCAAGACTCATGTCTAAAGCGATGCGCAAATTAGCTGGTACGATGTCGACACATAACTGCCTTGCGATCTTTATCAATCAGCTCAGAGAGAAGGTCGGAGTGATGTTTGGAAATCCTGAGACGACAACAGGTGGGCGTGCTTTGAAATTCTATTCAACGATACGTCTAGAGGTAAGAAAGAGCGAAGCGATCAAGAACGGTCCTGAGATCATTGGCAATAAGGTAAACGTCAAAGTCTCCAAGAACAAAGTTGCTGCTCCATTTAAAACTACTTCTGTTGAGATCTACTATGGTGAAGGTATCTCACATACCTCTGAGGTCGTATCACTTGGTGTCGATCTTGGCATCATTGAAAAGAGTGGGGCTTGGTTCTCTTATGGCGCAGAGAAGATCGGACAGGGTAAAGAAGCTGTCAGAGCTTTCCTAAAATCAAATCCTGAGATCGATCAAGAGATAACTGAAAAGATCAAAAAAGAACTCTTCAATAAAGAGGAAGTTGACTAAAGGGCGATCAGCCCTTTTATTTTGCGAAGCAATGAGCAAATTTTGGGAAAATCTTGTGAAGATGGTCAAAATGTTATAGAATAGCAAAGAAGTAAGATACTTCAAAAGCTTGAACTAAATAAGGAGGTAAATAAAATGAATGATTTATTTTCTCCTTCTCTCATTTTTAGTTTATTAATAGGACTTATCATTGGCGTAGTCATCATGATCATCGCCAGTAAGGTGGGACTGAATCGTGATCGTGTAAAAGCACAACAGATCATCGATGATGCCGATGCAAAAGCTAAAAATATGGTCAAACAAGCAATTTTAGATGGTAAGACGCAAGTCTATGATTTGAGATTGCAGGCTGAAAAAGAGATCAAAGATCGTAGAACGGAACTTACAGATCTTGAAAACAAGCTCCTACGTCGAGAAGACAGTCTTAATTATCGTGATGAGACTATCAATCAAAAAGAGAAGAAACTCGATGGCAAGTTACGATCAGCAGAAGAGAAGGAACAGAACTTAGAACGCATGCGTGAAGAGCTACAGTCACGCATCGATGGACAGATCACACTCTTAGAGCGTGTCTCAAACATGACAGAAGATGAAGCTAAAAAGGAGCTCATGGATGTCGTGGAAAAAAAGATCCAGAACGAAGTCGCTGTCTATATTCGTGAAAGCGAAGAAGAAGCAAGGCTTAAGGCACAGGAAAGCGCACGAGAGATAATAGCTTTAGCGATCCAAAGATATTCTTCAGAAGAAGCTGTTGAAAGAAGTGTCTCTGTCATATCTATTCCATCTGAAGAGATGAAAGGTAGGATCATCGGACGTGAAGGAAGGAACATCCAAGCATTCGAAGCAGCGACTGGTGTCGACCTCATCATCGATGATACACCAGAAGCTATCACGATCTCCTGTTTCAATCCGATACGCAGGGAGATCGCTAAAGTAGCTTTAGAGACGCTGATCCGCGATGGCCGTATCCAACCTGGCAGGATCGAAGATGTCGTTAAAAAAGTAACTAAAGAGATCAACGATGAGATCTATAAGGCTGGTGAGAATGCTTGTTTCAGATTACAGATAGGCAAGATGAATAAAGAACTCATCCAACTCGTTGGTCGGATGAAGTTCAGGTATTCTTATGGTCAAAATGGTCTTGAACATTCTAAAGAAGTTGCAGCTATCGCCGGTATGATGGCGGCTGAACTTGGTTTGAACCAGACTCTAGCTAAGCGTGCTGGCCTTCTTCATGATATCGGTAAAGCTGTTGATTTTGAGATGGATGGAACACACGTTGAGCTTGGTGCTAAATTAGCTAAGAAGTATGGTGAGAACGAAATCGTTATCAATGCGATCGAATCACACCATGGAGATAAACCAGCTACTTCTTTGATCTCAAATCTAGTAGCTGCTGCCGATACGCTCAGTGCAGCAAGACCTGGTGCTCGCAATGGCGGTCTTGAGAACTACATCAATCGCCTTGAGAACTTAGAGCGTCTAGCTACTGATTTCGATGGCGTAGAAAAAGCTTATGCTATTCAAGCAGGACGTGAAGTTCGTGTCATGGTCAAACCTGAAAAGGTCGATGACGCTAAAGCAGCACTGATCGCTCATGATCTAAAAGAGCGTATCGAGAGCGAATTGACTTATCCGGGTACGATCAAAGTCACTGTCATCAGGGATGTCAGGGCTACTGAGATCGCAAAATAATGAAGATACTATTCTTAGGTGATATCGTTTCTAAAGTTGGTCGCGATATCATCTTTACTTATCTAGATAAGATCAAGGAAGAAGAAGGGATCGACTTCACAGTCGTCAACGGCGAGAATAGCGCTCATGGCAAGGGGATCACTCATAAGATCTATGAGCGTTTCAAGTCTTGGGGCATCGATGCGATCACGCTAGGCAATCATGCTTTTTCAAAAAAGGAGATCATAGATCATCTTGATGAATGCCCAGATCTGATCGTTCCTTACAACTATCCAAGTGGCAGAGAGAATCGACAAAGAGTGTATGAGATAAATGGTCTTAGACTTTGTGTAGCAAATATTTTAGGTTCTGCTTTCATGATGGAGAATACGATGAGTGCTTTTGAAGCAATGGAAGAGATCCTTTATAAGTATGATGCCGACCTCTACCTTGTCGATCTGCATGCGGAAGCTACAGCCGAGAAGATCCTTTTTGGACATCATTTCAGCAAGCAACTTATTGCGACATTAGGGACGCATACGCACGTCCAAACAGCGGATGAACGCTTGATCGATGGGATGGCCTATATCAGTGATGTTGGTATGAATGGTGTATACGATAGCATCATCGGCCGCGATATAGAGGAAATGGAAAGGGCAATGATCAAAGGTGAGAAGACTCGCTTCACACTAGGTGAGGGTCCGGGCATCTTATGTGCAGTCGTCGTCACTGTCGATGAACAGACAAAAAGAGCTACTGCTATCAAAAGATTGCAGATAAGACCAGAAAATGTTGTATAATCATTTCATCAAGGAGGTTTTTTGAAATGCCAGTAAAAGTAGATCAGGATGTCTGCATCGGCTGTGGTACATGCTGTGGTGTATGCCCAACAGGTGCTATCACACTTAATGGCGATGGCAAGGCAGAATGTGCTGAAGATACATGCATCGATTGTGGTGCTTGCGTATCTTCATGTCCTGTTTCAGCTATCACGCAATAAAAACCAAGTCCAACTTGGTTTTTTTCTGGCATAATGATAAATATGAAAAACGAATATATCTTACCGAATAAAGAAGCTGCAAGAAGAAGAACGAAAGAAGAGTCACAAGTCAAAAGAGAACTCTTTGCTTTATCAAGCGATATAAAAGATCTAGGCATAGGCAAGAACTATTTTATCAGGACTTATGGCTGTCAGGCTAATTTTCATGATTCAGAAGTCATCGCAGGTATCTTAGAAGACATGGGCTTTAAGAGTACCGATCATCTAGAAGAGGCTGATGTTATCTTGCTCAATACTTGTGCGATCAGACAGAATGCTGAAGAAAAGGTGTTGGGTGAGCTTGGCAATCTCAAAAAACTAAAAAGAGCTAATCCCGATCTCATCATCGCGATGAGTGGATGTATGGCACAAGAAGAGGGGATGGTCAAGACGATCTTGATGAAATATCCGCAAGTCGACCTCGTCTTTGGTACACATAATATATATAATCTGCCAAAGCTCTTGTATCAAGCGATGTTAGCTAAGGAGAAGACGATCGAAGTCTTCTCTAAGGAAGGTGATATCGTCGAATCGCTTCCTTATAAGCGCGATAACAGACATAAAGCTTGGGTCAATATCAGTTACGGTTGTGATAAATTCTGTTCATATTGCATCGTTCCTTATACAAGAGGTAAGGAGCGTTCAAGACATATGGAGGATATCCTTGACGAAGTGAAAGAGTTGAAAGAAGCTGGCTATAAGGAGGTCACTCTACTTGGTCAGAACGTCAATTCTTATGGTCTTGATCTTAAGATGGAACACGGTTTTGCTGATCTACTTGAAGAAGTAGCGAAGATCGGTATACCTCGGGTGCGTTTTATGACACCTTACCCATCGAATTTCGATGATGAAGCGATCGAAGTCTGCTCGCATTATAAAAATATCATGCCCACTATCCATTTACCCTTACAATCAGGCTCCGACAAGATCTTGTTCAAGATGAACAGGCGCTACGATAGCGAGGCTTATCGTACAGTGTTCGATAAGATCAAAGCAAAGATAGAAGGTTGTGCTTTTACGACAGATATCATTGTCGGTTTCCCTAACGAGAGCGATGAAGATTTTAAAAAGACACTTGAGATGGTCGACTATTGTAAGTATGACAATGCATACACTTTCATATATTCAAAAAGGGAAGGGACTCCTGCAGCTGCTATCGAAGATCATATACCGATGCACGTCAAAGAAGAACGTTTACAGATCCTAAATGCTAAGATCGCACATTACGCTAATCTCAATAATCAACGTTTTCAAGATCAGATCGTTGAAGTCTTGGTCGACGGTGCTTCAAAGAGAGACAAAAATGTCTTCAGTGGATATACACCTGAATCTAAGCTCGTCAATTTTACGGGTGATTGTAAAGTAGGGGAGATACGTAAAGTACAGATCACAAAAGCTAAATCGTTCTCTCTAGATGGTAAAGTCATTGAAGAATAAGCATCTTTCTTTTATAATACAGCTAATGGAGGACATGATTAAATAATGCAGAAGATACGTTTAATGGCCCTTGGCGGACTTGATGAAGATGGAAAGAATATGTTCGTCGTGGAGATCGACGATGCGATCTACATCGTTGACGCAGGGTTAAAATATCCAAATGAAACAGAGCAGTTAGGTATTGAATACATCATACCTGACTTCACATATTTGATCGAAAATAAAGAGCGGGTAAAAGCGATATTCATCACACATGGTCATGATGATGTCATGATGGCTTTGCCACATCTTCTAAAAGAGATCGATCTTCCGGTCTATGCAACTGCTCTTACAGCTAAGATATTGCAGGATCTTTTTAAGCGTCATAAGATCAAAAAGCCTGTTACAATCATCAAAAGACGCGATACGATCAAGATCGGTAAGCAGATCGTATATACCTTTCCTGTCATGCAGTCGATCGCTGATGGAGTCGGTATATCTTTTGATACAGAATATGGTCAGATCGTTTTTACAAGTGAGTTCATCGTTGATTATGATTTTATGAATCCAGCTTTTATGATGGACATCAATGCTTTCTTTGAGATGGGACAAAAAGGAGTCTTATGTTTATTATCAGAGTCAGCCGGTGCTTCTAGAGTTGGTTATACATCACCTCGTCATCGTATCAGTGATAGGATCGAACCAATACTTGAAGCTTGTGAAGAGCGTATCTTCATAACTCTTTATAAGCAGAATCTTTTCCGTATCATCGAAGTATTGGATCTCGCTAAACGCTATGATCGCAGAGTCATGTTCTATGATGATGATCAATATCGACTTTTGCATTACATGGAAGAGCTTGGGTATTATAAGGTCCCAAGAGATCTTATCATCCCAAGATCAGACTTCAACAATGCTGATGAAGATGTGATCTGTGTCATCTCTGGTTCAGGAAACGAAGTCTTTAAACTAATGAATAAGATCGCTATTGGTGATGATCCGTATGTTGAACTTAGATCATCGGATACAGTCATCATCGCTTCACCTGTCGTTCCAGGCACAGAGAAGGAAGCCAGCAACATGGAAAACGACTTGTATAAGGAAGTCGTTAGTGTCATCAAGATCAAGGCTAAAGAAGTTTTATCTATGCACGCTTCGATCGAGGATCTGAAGATGATGCTCTTTATGTTGAAACCTAAATATTATATTCCAGTTAAAGGCGATTTCTCTAAACTCATAGCTAACGCAGATATCGCCACATCGATGGGCTATAAACCAGATAAGATAATCGTCTTAGATAATGGACAATTCGCAACATTTGAAGATGGCCGTCTTGTCTCTACTCGTGATTTTATCGAGCTCAGTGAACAGATGATCGATGGCAATGACAAACTAGATGTCCAAGGTATGGTATTAAAAGATCGTGAGACACTTTCGACAGAAGGTGCGATCGTTGTAGGCGTCTTCTTGAATTTCAAGACCAAAGAGATCCTAGGAGGTCCAGATGTCCAATCCCGCGGCGTCATCTATCTTAAGGATGCTGACTACATCGTCAATCAAGTCGGTAATATCCTTATGAATACGATCGAAGAGATGGTCCAAAATGGTACATATGATAATATTCAGACGCGTATGGAAGCAAAAGAGCGCATTTCGCGATATATCTTAAAAGAGACAGGAAAGAGACCGATGATCTTACCGGCTATCGTTGAGATCAATTTCAAGGATTGATATGGCTAAAAGACAGACTCAAAAAAAGAAAGACAATGATGAACTGATCATCAAGATCATCGCTAGCGTTATCATAATAGTCGTTTTATTGGTGGCTGTTTTCAGGCTCGGCATCATCGGTATCATCTTAAATAATCTTTTACGTTATATCTTTGGTGAACTATACCTTGTAACGGTACTTTCGATCATCTTCTTGTGTTTATATTTGACGATCTTACATGAGAAGTTCAAACTTTCAAAGAAGGTCCTTGCTGGTATGGTCATTGTTAATATCGCTGTACTTTTGGCTTTTGCGATCTTTGAAGCAGATGGTTCGGTCGGACTAGGAGTCTTTGAGAATTATTTCTCATATGATGCCCACCTTTTTGAAGAGAATGCATTGAATTATGGTGGAGGTATCATCGGTGTCTTCATCTATGCAGGGTTTTCAGCACTCCTAGGAAGAGCTGGAAGTATCATCTTTACGATCGCTTTGTTTGTTATCGCAGCTATTTTGATCGTACCTTTAGATGCCTATGCTAGATTGTTCTTGAAAGCTAAAGACAAGAAGGAGGATCTGGTCGCTTTTCAAAAGGAGAGAAGGCAAAAGAAAGATATCAAAAAAGATACTTATCTTGATGTGATCAATGATGATCAGGTACCTATCGTTCAAACGAATAGCGCTTTTATCGATGTCGATAACGAAAGAAAGAAAGAAATAAAAAAAGATGAGATCAAAGAAGAGGCGATCACTGCTTCTTCATCTGAGACTAGAACGATAAAGAAAAGTCGAGGTTTTGGTGCTTATCATCTTCCGCCTATTACTGTATTCGATGATGTACAGAATGCAAAAGTCAGTAGTATCAATAGATCGAGTGCTGATGTGAAAGGCAAGAAGGTCATCGAGATATTAAAGAATTTTGGTATCGATGCGACATTGATCGCTACACATATCGGACCTAGTGTTACTAAATTTGAACTTAAACCGGACAGTTCAGTCAAAGTCAATAAGATCCAAAACATCTCCGACAACATCAAGATGGAATTGGCAGCACGCGACATCCGTATCGAAGCACCGATACCTGGACGCAGCGCCGTTGGTATCGAGATACCGAATGTCGAACCTGTAGCTGTAAGGATGCGTGAACTTATAAAGAGCGAGCCAAACGATAAGGAAAAGAAACTAGTTGTATATCTGGGCAAAGATCTCATGGGCAAAGTCGTGACTTGTGAGATCGATAAGATGCCGCATCTTTTGATAGCCGGTGCTACAGGTAGTGGTAAATCGGTATGTATCAATGCGATCATCTCATCACTCATCTATCGCACAAGCCCGAAAGATGTCAAACTCGTCCTCGTCGATCCAAAGAAGGTCGAGTTCACGCCTTATCACGATATACCTAATCTCTTATGGCCAGTCATTACTGATGCGACTATGGCCAACAACATGTTGAAGAAGATCGTTGTCATGATGGATGAACGCTATGAGCTCTTTTCATCAGCTGGTGTTAGAGACATAAAGACCTACAACAGTACAGTCGATTCTTTCAATGCGAAAAACGATGACCCTGAAAAGATGATGGTCCGTTTGCCATATATCGTGATCATCATCGATGAGCTTGCTGATCTCATGATGATCTCTGGTAAAGAAGTTGAGGCTTCTATTCAAAGGATCACACAATTAGCTCGTGCTAGTGGCATACATCTTATCGTTGCTACACAAAGGCCATCCACAGATGTCATTACAGGAATCATCAAATCTAATATTCCATCACGTATCAGTTTTGCTGTCGCTTCTTCGATCGATTCTAGGACTATACTCGATCAAACTGGTGCTGAGAGATTGCTTGGTAATGGCGACATGCTGTATTCACCAACAGGATCTACTTCTCCTATACGAGTCCAAGGTGTCTATGTGACCGATAAAGAGGTAAAAGCGATCACTGATTATGCAAAGAGCCAGGCTAAACCTGACTATGATGACACTTATTTTGAATTTCTTAATATCGAACGTGATGCATCAAATATCGCCGGCACTTCTAAAGGTGAAAGAGATAGTCTCTATGAAGAAGTCAAAGAATATGTCATCGATGTGCAAAAAGCTTCGACTAGTCTTCTTCAAAGGCGTTTTGGTATCGGATATAACAGGGCTGCTGGTCTTATCGAATCCTTAGAGGAGAATGGCATCATTGGGCCATCTAACGGTTCTAGACCACGTGAAGTGTTCGCTAAAAAGGACGATACAACAGATACTAAAGAATAGATAAGATTGAAAATATCTTATCTATTTTCATATACTGTAAATTTACAGAAAGTATCACAAGTTTGATTTCTTTATGAATTATCTGTTAAATAGCTATTAAATGAGAAGCAAATTAAGTATAATACAGCTGTAAGTTTGCTTACGAGAGGAGAATTGAATGAAGAAATTTTTCAAGATTGCTTTAGTAGCAGTATTAGCTCTAAGCTTGGTTGCTTGCTCAAGCTCAGAGACACCTAGTACTAGCGGTGATCCTGCAACGACAGGTGATACTGCATCGATCAACATCGGTTTCGTAACCGATACAGGTGGTATCGATGACAAATCATTCAACCAGACATCATATGAAGGTATCAAAAGATTCGCTTCAGAGAACGGTCTAGTCGAAAATGAAAACTTCTCATATCTACAATCAAGCGGTGAGGAACAATACATTCCTAACCTATCATCATTCGCAGAAGAGGGTGTAGACTTAGTAGCTGCTGCTGGCTTCTTGTTTACAGATGCTATCACAACTGTTGCTGCTCAATATCCAGATGTCAACTTCTTAGTTATCGACGTTGCTGGTATCGAGATGGACAATGTTCAAACTGCTAACTTCGCTGTCAATGAAGGCTCATACCTCGTTGGTGTCGTAGCTGGTAGAAAAGCTCTTGAAACTGGAACTAACCATGTTGGTATGGTCATCGGTCAAGAATCAGAATCTATGAACGGTTTCTGGGCTGGATACCAAGAAGGTGTTTGGTCAGTATGTCCAGATTGCAAGATCTCATATGACAATTCTAATAGCTTCGGTGATACAGCATTAGGTAAGACTCTTGCTCAGAAACAATTCGAAGCAGGTGCATCAGTCATCTTCGCTTGTGCAGGTGCTACAGGTAATGGTGTTATCCAAGAAGCTGCTGAAAGACGTCAAAACGGTGAAGATGTTTGGGTCATCGGTGTTGATACAGACCAATATGAATTAGGTCTCTATGGCGATGGTACAGAATCAGTCATCCTCACATCTATGATGAAACGTGTTGACACAGCTACATACAACGCTTGCCAACAGATCAAGGATGGTACATTCAAAGGCGGTAATGTCGACTATACATTAGCTGATGAGGGTGTTGGTCTACCTGCTGAAAATCCAAATCTTACAGAGGAAGATCTAGCTGCAGTTGCAGAAGCTGAAGAAGCTATCATCGGTGGATCAGTAACTGTATCAACAGTTCCTCAGACAAGTGCTGATAACCCATTAATTATCGGTTAATCACTCAGCTATTCAATGAATGAACAAAGGCATAGGCTATCAAGCTTGTGCCTTTTTCTAAATTAAGGGAATTGTGTCTAATTATTTTTTTAATAAGCGTTTTCATGTTACAATAAAACCTAGAAAAGGGAGGAACTGCATATGGCGTATGCTATCGAAATGCTCCATATAACGAAAGACTTTCCCGGCATCAGAGCTAATGACGATATCACTCTTCAAGTAGAGGAGAATACTGTCCATGCGCTTTTAGGGGAAAATGGTGCAGGGAAATCGACACTAATGTCGATCTTATTTGGACTCTATCAGCCGACCTCCGGTACGATAAAAGTCAACGGCAAAGAGGTGAAGATCTCTGATCCGAACGTTGCGAATGATCTGGGTATCGGTATGGTCCACCAACATTTCAAACTTATTGAATGCTTTACAGTTACCGAAAATATCATACTTGGTAAAGAGCCTAGGACGAAACTCGGAACAGTCGATATGAAAAAAGCTAGAGAGAAAGTTGTTGAGTTATCTAAACGCTACGGTCTACAAGTCGATCCAGACGCTAAGATATCGAATATCACTGTTGGTATGCAACAAAGAGTTGAGATCCTAAAGATGCTTTATCGCGATGCAAAGATCTTGATCTTTGATGAACCAACAGCAGTCCTTACTCCACAAGAGATCACTGAATTGATGCAGATCATGCAGAATTTAGTTAAAGAGGGCAAGACTATCTTACTTATCACACATAAACTTAAAGAGATCAAAGCCGCTGCTCAAAAATGCACAGTCCTTCGAAAAGGACGTTGTATTGGGACGATCGATGTTAAAGACACTTCGGAAGAGAAGATGGCTGAGATGATGGTCGGAAGAGTCGTTAGTTTTATGGTCGATAGACCGGAAGCTAGACCAGGAGATGTTTATCTAGATGTTGATCATTTAAATGTCAAAGGTGCAAAAGGTACGCTGGCGGTCAAAGATTTCAGCCTCAAAATACGAGCTGGCGAGATCGTTGGACTTGCTGGTATCGATGGCAACGGACAGACTGAACTAGCTTTTGCTCTAACAGGTATGACCAAGATCGAAAGTGGAACTGTCAAGTTCATGGGTGAAGATGTAACGCATGCAAGCATCATGAGCCACTATCGTCATGATATGTGTCATGTTCCAGAAGACCGTCACAAACATGGCTTGATCTTAGATTTTACTCTTAAAGAAAACTATGTCGTCCACTCATATATGGAAGAACCTTTTTCCAAAAACGGTGTCATCAAGATGAAAGCGATCGATGAATATGCTGATCGTTTATCAGAAGAATATGATGTAAGGAGCGGCGAAGGTAAAGATACGATCACACGCTCGATGTCCGGTGGTAACCAACAAAAGGCTATTGTTGCCAGAGAGTTCGATCGTAATTCAAAGATCATGATCGTTGTTCAGCCCACTAGAGGTCTTGATGTTGGAGCTATCGAACTTGTTAGAAAGAAGATCGTCGAACAACGTGACAAAGGTGCTGCAGTACTGCTAATCTCTTTAGAATTAGATGAGATCATGAATCTTTCAGACCGTATAGCAGTTATCCATAACGGTAGTTTGAGCGGTCTAGTCATGAATAAAGATGTGACAGAAAATGAGATCGGTCTGATGA
Organism: uncultured Erysipelotrichaceae bacterium; assembly: GCA_944326055.1. Taxonomy (GTDB): domain Bacteria; phylum Bacillota_I; class Bacilli_A; order Erysipelotrichales; family Erysipelotrichaceae; genus JAHHTG01. The sequence goes on along the minus strand of CALVCT010000045.1, from coordinate 7,485 downwards.
TGTCTGGAGGTCTCAGTAAATTTGATGAGGAGGCTAAGATATGACATCTAAGAAACATAGTACACTTGTCGTATCCTTGATCGCAGTTATTTTAGGTATCTTGGTCGGATGTGTGATTCTTATGGTCACTGGTAGGAATCCGCTCAATATCTTCGTGGCTTTGATCAGGTCATTGACAGGTTTCAGCATCAATAATCCAGACCGCGGCATCAACATGATGTATCCGCTAAACTGGTTGCTATCTTCGATGCCTGTTATCCTAACTGGTCTATCTGTAGCTTTTGCCTACCGAACAGGTCTATTCAATATCGGTGGTGAAGGTCAATATATTGCTGGCAGTATCGCTTGTGCGGCTGTTGCTCTACTGATCGATCTACCACCAGTTATCCATACGATAGCTTGTGTCATTGCGGCTGCATTAGCTGGGGCACTATGGGCTTTTTTACCAGGCTTCCTTAAAGCATTCCGTAATATCAACGAAGTTGTCATCTGTGTCATGATGAACTATATCGCTCTTTATTTTAACGATTGGTTCGTTAGATCGTTCTTGCCGATCGACGAGTTCACTTTAGCTCGTACGGTCAATTTCCCTGAGACAGTCAGTTTAGGTAATCTTGGGTTTGGTACAGCTTCACAGTTCAACTACGGCATCATTTTCGTTATCATCGCGGTTATCGTTTTCTGGTTTGTGATGGAGAAGACGACTTTCGGTTATTCCTTACGTGCGACTGGTTTCAATAGCGAAGGATCACGATATGCAGGTATGAAGAATAGACGTAATACAGTCTTGTCGATGATGATAGCTGGTGCTTTTACTGGCGTTGCAGCAGCCATCGTTTTAATTGGAAATTATAGCTATGGACGTATCTATACAGGCTTTGATAACTTTGGTTTTGATGGTATCTCTGTTGCTTTAGTCGGTGGTGCTAATGCATTCGGTGTCTTAGCTTCAGGCCTATTGTTTGGTCTTATGGCTGCTTCTGAGACACAATTTCAGATCTTGGGAATTCCAAGTGAAGTTTCTGATCTTATCCAAGCTGCCATCATCATCTTCGTCGCAATGCAATACGGTATTAGATTGATCCTTGATTTCTTAGATAGAAAGACGATGAAAGATAAAGTAAAGGAGGTGGCATAAGATGTTAGATCTCATCTATGAGATGTTCCCGATCGCGATCATCTCTGCTGTACCGCTCATCATAACTGGACTTGGCGGGATCTTCTCTGAGCGTAGTGGCGTCGTCAATATCGCACTAGATGGTTGTATGCAGATAGGTGGCTTCGTTGCTGCTACACTACTTGTCATCTTGGATGGCATGGGTGTTCCTGGTGCTATTTGGTATGCGATCATTGCAGCTATCATCTCGGGTGGCGTGTTTGTTGCGATCCATGCGTTTGCTTCTATCCATATGCGTGCAGATCAGACGATCTCTGGTACAGCACTCAATGTCTTAGCTGGCGGTCTTACGATCACTTTATGTGAGATCATCTTTGGTCATAAGAGTACGACTGCATATGGCATCTCGGCGATCTTCCCTAGGATCACTGTTCCTTTCTTAAGTGATATTCCAGTTATTGGACGCTTATTTTTCACTAATAACTATCCATTCACTTATTTTGCATACGTGCTTGTCATCGTCGTTTGGTTCATGTTGTACAAGACATCTTTCGGTCTAAGATTAAGATCCTGTGGTGAATACCCACAAGCATCAGCTTCAATGGGTATCAGTGTCCAAAAGATGCGCTGGATAGGGGTCGTAATATCTGGCATGTTAGCAGCATTAGGCGGAGCTTCTCTTGTTCTTATGACACAGACATATTTCCATGGCGGATCGATCAATGGTTTAGGTTTCGTTGCGATCGCTACGATGATTTTTGGTCGCTATCACCCTGCGGGTGTTCTTGGTGCAGGTATACTCTTTGGTTTTGCACAAGTATTAGGTCATTATACAAATTCTCTGCCACTACTATCGGCTATCCCGTCGCAATTCTTTAGTATGTTCCCATATGTCTTAACGATCGTCGTCTTAGTTATCTTTAGTGGTAAGAGTTTTGCTCCTAAAGCAGGTGGCGAGATCTACGATCCGGGTAAGAGATAATAGTTATCCACATTTTGTGGATATTTTGAGACAAAATGAATTAAAAGTTGAGCCAATTTACTTTTCTATATCATGATAAGCTGAAAGCAGCCAAGCATCGATAGAAAGGAGGATAGATGCTCAACAGTGTAAACATGGTTGGCAAGATAAAGGATGGTCTGGTCATCAAAGAAACAGCTAACGGCTTGCAATATGGTCAATTTACGATCGAAGTCGATAGGAGTTATAAGAAATCAGATTCATCCAAAGACCACGATACTTTCATGGTTACAGTTTGGCGCAGTTTGCTTGAAAGCTTACAGGGCGTACAAACTGGCAGTTTCATCTCCCTACAAGGAAGACTTGCCGATAATAATTTCGTCAAAGACGACGGTAGTGTTAGCTACAAGGTAGATATTGTCGCTGACAGAATAGAATGCCTTAGTCGATGATCGATATTTAAGTCCCTAGCCCTCTTTAAGAGGGCCTTCCTTTATGTTAGAATACCCTAGTGAGGGAAAAATATGGCATTTGATTCGTTACAAGAAAAACTTACTAAGTCTTTACGCAATATTCAAGGTAAAGGCAAGATAACAGAAAAAAATATTGAAGACACTTTAGAAGACATACGTGTTGCATTACTTGAAGCTGACGTCAATTATCGTGTTGTCAATGATTTCTTAATGGAAGTCAGGACAGAGTCTCTTGGTAAAGATGTCATGAACTCTGTCGAGCCGGGACAACTGATGGTCAAGATCGTCAATGATGAGATCGTCAAGCTCTTAGGTAGTGAAAATCAAGCTCTGAACTATCAGACAAGTGGTCTTACAAAGATCATGGTCGTCGGTTTACAAGGTACAGGTAAGACGACACATGTCGCCAAGATAGCAAAGTACATCAAAGAAAAACAAAACAGAAAACCTTTGATCATTGCTGGCGATACGTTTAGGCTTGCTGCTGTAGAACAATTAAAGACTTTAGGCGAAGAGATAGGAGTCGAAGTATTTAGTTCAGATCTTTCTAAAAAAGTCGTCGATATCGTTAAAGAAGGTATCGATTATGCAAGAAAGAGCGGTTATGATACTGTCCTTATTGATACTGCAGGACGTCTACATATCGATGAAGGACTCATGCAGGAACTTAAGGAGATCAAAGATGAGATAAGCCCTAATGAGATACTACTTACTGTTGATGCTCTTACTGGTCAGGATATCGTCAATGTTGCTAGATCTTTCAATGAACTCTTACATGTAACAGGTCTTATCGTCACTAAATTTGATGGTGATTCAAAAGGTGGCGGCGTCTTATCGGTAAAAGCGATCACTGGTGTACCGATCAAATTCACTGGTGTTGGTGAGAAGGTCGGTGACTTAGAAGTCTTTTATCCTGATCGTTTAGCACAAAGGATCTTGGGTATGGGCGATGTCGTCAGTCTTGTCGAAAAGGCTCAAGAGCAGATGGATCTGGAGGAAGCTGAAAAGAGCGCACAAAAGATGCTGTCTGGACGTTTTACGATGGACGATCTTCTCAAACAGATCGAAGCTACTCAAAAAATGGGACCGCTTGCTTCTTTAGTCAAGATGTTACCAGGAATGGGTGATCTATCTAAACAGTTAGAAGATGTAGATGCGGAAAGTCAGCTTAAAAAGACAAAAGCGATCATTCAATCAATGACTAAAGCAGAGAAAGAAGATCCTTCAAGTATGCGAAATTCCCATAAGCGTCGTATCGCTAAAGGTGCAGGTGTCAGTGTCGATGATGTCAATAAGCTCATCAATCAATTCGAAAGAACGAAAAAAATGATGAAGCAGATGTCAGCACTTAGTAGCATGTTCAAAAGATAAAAATAAAAATAAAAAAAGCCCCGAAGGGCTTGATAAGATCTACTAATGAAGCTGAATATCTTCAAAGTAGATCTTTTTTGGTGCTTTACAATTACGATATATCTTATCTTCTTTAGAATAGTAAGCATTCACTAGTGCCTCATAGATATTGCCGCTAAGACTCAAGCCTGTGACAGGAGTGATATTACCATCTTTATCATGATATAAAGCTAATCTTACTTCTCCACCAAAATAACCACTAGATGGATCTAGTTGTGGCGATGAGAAATTTATGAGTTCCATGTATGATCCATTAGGATCTTCGATCCTTCGATCGTTTTCGACTGACACTTCAAAAGTTTTAAAAGAACCTTTTGGCTTTTCGTTGAGATATTGTCCAAAACGATTAGAACCCCAATATGAAGTTACCTTACCACCCTTAACGATATCTGTCTCTTTTAAAACGATGCCACTTTCATCAAAAGGGCAAGAACTGCTTACGCCATCGATCATTGGTAGCATCTTGATCGATAAGTCATAGGGAACGACCTCATCGTTTATCTTATAATGATTAGATTTTTGAAGGACATTCATATAATTAAGATCGTTCTTGATACTTGAGATAGCAGTTACCAGCATATCATTTGTGATGCTTGCATAAGTATATGGCATCGTTTCACTATCGTATGCAATAGCATCTGCACGATATAGAGCGTTCTGTAGGATATCTTCTACAGCTCTTTTCACTTTGGTAAAATCATCATCTATCTGAACGAGATCAAGATAGAGTTCGAACTCTTCTCCTGAGCTGTTTCTTGAGGTTGGAATAAGCTCTACTTCAAGAGTTGTTTTTGTGTATTCAAGATCGACTCCCAGAGAATTCTTGAACCTAGTCATTTTTTTAGTAACGAAGATCTCAGTCGAGTTGATCCATACGTTATCAAAATGATCAGCTTCGACGATCATATCCATACATCTTAAAGCGATACTATTAAGATCATCGGTTTCGATCGACACTATCTTCTCTGGCTTGATATCGCTTGGCATCACAAGATCAAAGTATTTGTTGTTGATCTTAGATGCTGTTGCTTTAGCATCTAAGATCTTTTGCTTCAAACTATCTTCATCATCAGCAGCATTGACGACAAAAGTCGAAGATCCGCGATAGCCATCATGATCAACATAGATATATACAGTCGTATCGTTATTTTCGGTATGTCGATCTGTCTCGAGCTTGTTTAAGACATAGAAGAGCTCTGATGTAACAGTCTTTGTCGTCACGATATCGTAAGCAGATATCTCTTTATCTTCTTTCAATAATAATTCGATCATCCTAATTTGACCCTCGCTTTCATATATGGACCACCATCGGCGACGAAGACCCATTCTTTATGTCCTTTGCCGCATTGTCCTGAGCCTATTATTTTATACTCATCAGAAACCATCGATATCGAGTTTAAAACATCAAGGACATTACCACTCATGACTACAGGGGAAACGATCTTGCCTGTAAACTTTCCATCTTTGATCTCCAAGCCATATTGCGCTGTGCATTGGATGTTCCAGTTTTTTGGATCTTCCATACCGTTATTTGTATTTGAGAGATAATATCCGTGTTTGATAGAGGCTATCATCTCTTCTTTTTTCGAAGTGCCAGGTAAGAAGAATGTATTAGTCATCCTTGTGTAGGCTTTACGTCTAGTTGATTCACGACGTGAATTACCGGTCGGTTCTTTCTTGAGCTCTAGGGCCGTTAAAACATCAGAGATGCCGTCGACGAGAATGCCATTTGAGATTATTTCTGTGTCATGAGCTAGAACACCATCATCATCAAAGAAGTAAGAAGCAGCACTTAAAGTAGCGGCTGCACCATCATGCATACTGACGACCTCACTAGCGACTCTTTTTCCAATATAGTCTTTAGCTTTAGCTCTATTCTTCACAAACATATCCATCTCGACGCCGTGACCGAATGCTTCATGAGCGATAAGTCCACTGATCGAAGGGGCGGTGATGACATCATATACTCCAGGCTCAATAGTTGTTGCATCTAAAAGGGCAACAGAGATCTTGGCAAAATCCTCTTTGAGCATATCGAAGTCATCAAGGACTTTTAAACTGTCATGACCATTGGTACCATCATAGTTATCCTTGATCTTTTTGCCATCACTAACTATAAGTGAGGCTAAACAGTTGTTCCAGGTATAGTATTGAGTGAGCTCTCGGTTTTTAGTGATAAACATCGATGAGATCTCACGTTTGATGAAAACGCAAGTAACATTGACGATCCTTTGGTCATAAGAACTAAAATAATCTTTAAAGCTATCAAGCTTTTTGACGATCTCATCATCTGTCAAGACATTTGGGTCAAGGCGTTCAAAGTCTTTCTTTAGTGGCTCGTCATTTAAGATATCGACATTGATATGGTCCTGATGTAGGTTATCAAGTGCAATGGCTTTCTTGAATACGTCTATATCGAAGTCTTCGACATCATCGATCGAATACTCACTATAATGGTCAGCATTAAAGACCTTGATGACAAATCCTGCTTCAGTCTCCATCAAACTTGTTGATTCACCGACTTGTGTGATCTTTGAATCGACAATCAAACGTTTTCCTTTAGCGTGTTTAGCAAAGATTGAAACATAAGGATATTCTTTACCTAATAGATCGACTATCTCTTTACATTTATCTTTGCGTTTGTTTAAGAAACTACTGAACATTTATGTCTCCTCCTTGCCAAGATTATATCTCAATACTATAATTTGTCTATGGGAAACCATATATATAGGAAAGCAGATATAGAAGAATTAAGAGACGTCATAACTCTTAAAGAAAAAGTGAAAAAAAAGATCATTGAAGACGGTCTAGATATATGGCAAGATGACTATCCTAATGATGAGCTTCTTGAAGATGATATTAAAAAAGGATACGCACATATCGTAAAGATCGATGGTTTGGTATGTGGCTATGCGGCAGTCATGCCGACAGATGTAGATTATGGTCCTGGTTTTTACCTTGATCATCATCTTGTAAGCTTCTCACGTCTTATGAGCGACCCTGAACTAAGAAGATCAGGAATAGGTAGATTTATTATTGAGAGAGTGATCGATGATGCAAAAAAGGAGTATGATGGTGTAGGTATCACTGTCGATGATATAAATAGCAAAGCTGTTGGACTATATAGATCGTATGGTTTTATTAAGGTAGGAGAGATATCTATACCAGAAGCAAAAAGGGTACTAGATAAGTATGTCTTGCTTTTTTAAGTGCGTCTTAAAGTTTTGTTAAGCTTTTTTGATATTTTTTAAATTTTAGTATTCACAATCCTCAAAAAATATATTAGAATAATGTCACTCGCCTCGAGAGCTATGTCTCTTGGAGCGTCTCGATCAAAAGTTTGATAAAATCTCAAATTTCTGGTTGACAATAATAATGCGGTCATGTATTATTATTGAGCGCGTTTGAGGAATCAAATGCCACTCGATCTTTGAAAACTGAATAAGAATCAAATTGAACCAAACGTCAATTCATTAATTTTGGATGATAGATCTATATATAAGATCTAAGTAATATTCCATAAT
>CALVCT010000044.1 GCA_944326055.1 uncultured Erysipelotrichaceae bacterium | reverse complement strand
GATGATCGATCTCTTTTTGGATCTTGTCCTCTTTTTTATTATAGCTTCGAAGATAATTGTCTAAAGGATCGAATCTTAGATCATAGATACATCCATATTTGAGCAGATCTTTTTCTTGTAAGAGCTTGGTGCTTTTGACCTTGGCTTCAAACTCTTCTTCTAATCTGGCATATCTTTCTAAAAGAGCGATCCTTTCTCAAACAAGCAGGGCTCAAATAAGAGCCCTATAAAGGAGGTGTCGGTATGTTATCAACTTATCCAGCTATTTTCTATGAGGAAGAAAATGGACAATACTCAGTTATCTTTCCCGACTTAGAAGGTCTCTCTACTTTCGGAAATGATTTCGTTTATGCCTATAATATGGCAATCGATTGCTTAGCTGGCCATCTTTACTCTCTTAAAAATGACGAAGAGATCAATTTACCAAAGCCATCCAGCATAAAAGATATTGATCCTAAAGCTTATGCCGATTCCATTGAATATACGGAATATAATGACAGTATCGTCAATATGGTATCTGTTGATGTTGATGCATACGCTAAAGAGCATTTTGAAAAGTCGGTCAGGAAGTCGGTAACTATTTCAAGTTGGCTAAATAAAGAAGCAGAAGAAGCGGGGATCAACTTCTCTAAAACACTACAAGAAGCTATCATTACCAAATCGGGCCTCTGATCTTTCAGCAATGAAATAGTAATATAGATGTGATTTCTCGCAGCTTGTCGTGGGTGCTGAGATCGAAGCAGGATCGAACCTATTCTTGTTTGTCAAAGGGTTTTAGATATAGATCTATTTTGGATATAGAAATGTAAATAAATAAATCCAGAAAAAACTTGCCATCATTTTTGAAGATGTAAAGTAGGAATCGTTCACATCTTGAAAGAACTCCAGTAATAATCTTTATATGTTCTAATCTTGACTTTCTTTAAAGCAATGACAATGGATGAAAGAGATCATTACTTATATGATGATAATTGATCATATCTTATGATCTATTTTTCACTAGTAAATGTCATGGTGGATGCTATAATTGAGTTATGATCTATACATGTACGACAAATCCGAGCTTAGATCATTATCTAAAGCTCAATAAGAATCTTGATGTTGGGGAAGTCAATAGAGTAAGTGATGACCACTTCATCACTGGTGGTAAAGGTGTCAATGTCTCTATCGAACTAAATAATCTAATGATACCTTCTGTTGCGACTGGTTTTTTAGGAGGTTTCGTCAAAGATTACTACTTAGAGCGTCTAAGTATCTATCATTATATCCAGTCACGTTTCGTTACCATCGCTGGTAATACGAGGATCAATCTCAAACTCAATACTGGCATCGAGACTGTTATCAATACCAAGGGTCCCGATATCAGACCAGAAGAGTTTGTGAAGCTCTATAAGCGTCTTGATAAAGTGGATACAGGTGACTACTTTATCCTCAGTGGTAATGTTCAAAGCGAGATCGCTAGTGATATGAAAGATATCATCCACGAGCTATCTTCACGTGGTGTCAAGATATTGTTGGATACGAATCATGATCTGATACGTGATTGTCTTGAGTGTCATCCTTATCTGATCAAACCGAACGTCGCAGAACTTGAAGACATCTGTGGCCATATCATCACTGATGAAGCTTCGATCATCAAGGCTTCTAGGTCGGTCATTGAAAAGGGTGCCCAGAATATCTTGGTCTCAGTTGGTAAAGATGGCGCTTATCTTATAAATGATAGTGAAGTATACTGTCACAGAGGACTTGAAGGCAAGGTAGTATCGACGACAGGTTGTGGTGATGCGATGGTCGCTGGTTATGTCTTCAACTTACAAAGAGGTGCCGATAGTCTTGAAGCTTTCAGTTATGCTTGTGCAGCCGGTACAGCGACAGCTTTCACGGAAGGTATGGCGACCCGCGAAGATATCGAAGCTATCTTAGAAGAGATAGTGATAGAAAGGTTGGATGTGTAATGAAAAAACTTTTTATCGCCTTGATCATCTTATTATTACTTACAGGATGTCAAAGTGAAGAAGAGGTATATGTTCCAGAGATGACAGTCATTGAGAAAGCTAGAGATGTCGATATGAGTGTCTATCAAGATATGGTCGATTATGGTCATGCGTTCAAAGAGATCACGGCTGATGAGATGCTAGATGTGATAGAAAACGGTGGTTCTGATATCTTCTATCTTGGCTCTGATAGTTGTGGAGTATGTCAATTTCTTGTACGTTATATGCAAGAAGCAGCTTCGTCACTAGGTGTCACGATCTATTATGTCGATGTCTATAGTGATGAAGATGGCTTTGCGGATGCTTATGATCGTGCTTACGAGATGCTCTATGATGTCTTAGAAGAATATGAAGGAGAAAAAGCATTCCAGACACCTCATGTCTTTGTCGTCAAAGATGGTGAGATCATCGATTCGCTTGTCGGTGCTCTTGAAGGGTATGATGGTACAGATGCGACAGCTGATATCATGATCGATCGCTATACAGAGATGTTCAAAGCTCTATTAGATTAGTCTTATACAAACAAGCAAGGTCAACAGGCCTTGCTTTTATAAAGTCGTACATACTGTCTAAATACATCGATATTCTAGTTGAACTTACTGTAAATATAAATTCAGTTGAATTTTTGTGGTGTGAATTTAGTTATTCACTTAATCGCGTAAATAAATAGTGTAGTTTTCGGTAGGCATCTATTGTAAAGGCTTACATTTTAAGCTATACTAAAGCTAAGGAAGAGGAGGAAGAAACTTATGTTAAGTTATAACCCCCATCGATATAAAAACGGCATCATAGGATAGTTGGATCTATCTTAGGTCTATTATGTGCCAATTTTGCATCCAACTATAAAATCTAATAAAAACATAATTAAGCGCATATAAAAGCTTATGGGCTGAAAGGAGGTAAAATTATGCGTAGATTGTTAAAAGTTTTCGTAGCCATTTTAATGGTTTTGACTTTGGTTCCATTTTCTCTTAGTGCAGAAGAAACTAGTGATTTTGTCGAGATAAAACAATCGTTGATTGAAATTGGCGTTGATTCAAAAAAAGCAGACGAATTAACAGTCAAGGTAATGAAAGGTGAGTTGTTAGATTCGATGAAAAATGAATATGACTATATTTTGCCAACAAGAACAATAGATTTTGAACACGGAATTATTGAGGATGTTTATGAATATCCGGACGGTTCTATAAAGAAAGTATCATTAATAATCGGTCCAGAAGTGCTAACTGGTACAATAACAGGAGGAAATTACCAGTCAGGAAGTTACTACTATTCTTGGAAAAATGCAAAAGTGTTGGCCACATGGGCAGTTGTTACAGCATCTTTTTATGCAACATTTGAAGGAACTCCAACATCTGGGAAAATATACGATGTTTGGGATGAGGGAATAATTGTGGCTGGTGGCACTTTCAGTAACGAATCACTTACAATAGTAAGATCCGAAGCTACACAATCTGATGAAGCATTGGCACAGCTTAAATTTACGGGTTCTGTTGCCGGTGGTTTTGGACAAGCGACGTTCTATCTAAGATTACATGTTCCTTACGGTGCAGCTCCCAGTGCATCATTCTCTGTATTAAATTAGAAGCATATGGATGGAATGAATAATTTGTTTTTTACATTTTCTATCATGCCTTATCTGATCACAATACTACTGATATTGATAATTTTATTAGTAATAACATCAATAATTTATTTGTGGGTTGGCATTGTAAGAAATAAAAAAAGCTAGCTAGTGCATTGCCTATCATTATAATGCTTCTTTAAAAGCTACAATTTGATATAACGAAACCAAAGGAGGGCTGATATGATAAAGTCTAACCCTAAAAGGAGTAAGAACGGAGACAGTTATAATTAATTACCAAAGACTTTAAAAAGTCGAAAACGATATCTTACATATTCAATTTAATTAAAGAGAAACGAGTGTTTAAGGAAAGAATATTGGATTGATGACAATGCCTTAAATCATGTTTCGGATATCATCGATAACGCCTTTGATTTAATGCCTGAAAGAGAGTTAATAAGTGATGAAAATCCTCATACCTTAACCTTAAAAGATCGGTTTTCTAATGAGTATTCAATCACTTATATTTACTGGCAAAAAAGCGAATAGATCACAAATAACACAATTAACAGGCAGAGATTTGATCCTCTGCCTGTTAATTGAATAAAAGATATATTTTAAGCTTTGACAATGAATTTCATACACTTCAATAAGAATGACTATAGATTAAACAAGTACAAAATTGTAGATAAGTAGAACATCTTGGTACAAATACACAAAGGAATGAGGGGATAGTATGGAATTGATCATATGTACGGATGAAAGAGGTGGAATGGCCTTCAATAAAAGAAGGGTCAGTAAGACACTGAAATAATAAATAGAGTGGAGCAGATCGCAAAGGGTAACGATATCTATATATCGCCGAGATCTGAATCTTTATTTAAAAATACGGCATAACAAATTATGTCGTCTGTGCTGATATTCAAGTTCCAAAAGAGGCGTATATTCTTTTTCTGGAATTTAGTGACTTGAATTTTGAAAGACCAGAAGTGATCAATTCAGCTCATTTCAGATGATAACAAAAATACTTGCATAAAAGTCCTTTCTTGTGTATTATATTTGCGCATCAATATACCCAAGACAGCAACGGCCCAAAAGCTTAATCAGGTTGCCGAGGTTGAAGATCGTAGTTATTTTATGATTTTTACCTGTGCTATCTTTGGGCACAGGTTTATTTATGTGGAATATTGAAGCTAGAAAGAGGGAAACATGAATCAAGCAATACTAAGTGAAAAGGAAGCATTAGTATCTCAGATCACTTCACAGTTCGAAAATTCAAGCTCTGCTGTCGTTTGTGAATATCGTGGTCTCAGTGTTGCGGAGATCACAGAACTCCGTCGTGCCCTGAGAGCTGAAGATGTAGATCTCAAAGTCTACAAGAACACGATGGTCCAAAGAGCAGTCGACAATCTTGGACTCAACGAGCTCGATGAAGCACTCAAAGGTCCTAATGCGATCGCTTTCTCAAGTGATGCGACTGCACCTGCTAGAGTACTTTCAAAATTCGCTAAGACTCATGACAAACTCATCATCAAGAGTGGTCTTGTCGAAGGTAAGGTCGTTGGACTTGATACGCTTAAAGAGCTCGCTAGCTTACCAAATCATGATGGCATGTTGTCGATGTTCTTGAGCGTCTTACAAGCTCCTGTCTCAGCATTTGCTAGGGTCGTCAAGGCTGTAGCTGATGCTAAAGAAGATGGAAGCTTTACAGTACAAGAAACAAAAGCAGAGGAGGCACCTGTAGCCGAAGCTGCACCAGAAGAAGCTGCACCAGCAGCTGAAGAAGCCAAAGAAGCATAATTAAGGAGGAAATCTAAAATGGCAAAATTAACACATGATGATATCTTAGCTTACTTAGAGGAAGCTACTATCTTAGAACTAAATGATCTTGTAAAAGCTATCGAAGAGAAATTTGGTGTCACAGCTGCTGCACCTGTTGCTGTTGCTGCTGCACCTGCTGAAGCTGCTAGCGCTGAACCAACAGAAGTATCAGTCATCCTAACTGATGTCGGTGCTTCAAAAGTCGGTGTCATCAAAGTCGTTAGAGAGATCACTGGCTTAGGCTTAGTTGAAGCTAAAGGTTTAGTCGATAAAGCACCAAGTCCAATCAAAGAAAATATCAGTGCTGACGAAGCAGAAGAGATCAAGAAGAAGCTTGTTGAAGCAGGCGCTACTGTCGAGATCAAGTAGTAGTTGCGATGTCTCATTATTTCGATCGTGAAGTCGCTGTTGCATCTTCAGAGGAGACTTTTGACTATCACTTCGGAAATGAGAAGTTCACTTTCAAGACCGATCGCGGTGTCTTTTCGAAAGGCACTGTCGATCACGCTAGTTATCTACTGATCAAACAGGTCTTAAAGAGCGATATCGGTAAGGATATCTTGGATTATGGCTGTGGTTGGGGCCCTGTAGGTATCATCCTAAAGCGGCTCCATCCAGAGTTAGCCATAGATCTTGTCGATGTCAATGAGCGAGCGGTACACTTAGCTCAAAAGAACGCTCTTTTGAACCATACTGCAGTCGATATTTACCAAAGTGAAGACATTAGGGCACTGAATAAAGCCTACGATGATATTATTTTGAACCCGCCGATCAGAGCGGGTAAAGTGGTAATATACGATATGTATGAAAAGGCTCATGATGTATTGAACGATCATGGTCATCTATATATCGTCATCAAGGTGAAACATGGTGCTAAGTCACACTTTGCGAGATTGAAAGAACTATTTGAAGATGTCGTCTTACTTGAGAGAGTAGAAGGTAACTGGCTCATAAAGGCGACTAAGTAGTTCGCACTAATATTTGATTTGAAAGGACGGCGCAACTATGACAGAAAAGCAAACTTATCATCTTACTGCACTTGGTAAAGATTCTTATCGCCGTGATTACTCTAAAGTCAGTGGAGGTCTAGCTCTCCCTAACTTAGTAGAGATCCAAACAGATTCATTCAGATGGTTCCTTACTGAAGGTATCAAAGAAGTCTTTGAAGACATCTATCCTATCAGTAACTATGGTGGCAACATCCGCTTGAAATACTTGGATTATGAATTTGGAAAACCAAAATACAGTGCAAGTGAAGCAAAATACCGTGAAGTGAACTATGCAGCTCCTTTAAGAGCGCGCATGGAACTTGAGATCATCAACGAAAGCACAGGAGAACTATTCACAAAGAATGAAGAGGTCTTCCTTGGTGATTTCCCGATGATGACGGACACAGGTACTTTCATCATCAATGGTGCAGAGAGGGTCATCGTCTCCCAGATCGTTAGATCACCAGGGGCTTACTTCGATGCTACTACTGATGATAAAACGAATAAAGAACTATATAACCATGAGTTCATCCCAGCCCGTGGCACATGGCTACAGATCATGTCAGGTGAGAAGAAAGTCGGTGACAAGAAGGCTGAAGCTGAACGCATCTTAAATGTCAGTATCGATCGTAAACGTACGATCTTATCAACGATCCTCATGAAAGCGATCGGTTTTTCGCTCGATATCGAAAATCATGATGATGCGTTTGATACAAGAGAGATCAAAGAGCTGCTCAAAGCTCTACATCTCACAGTCCATGAAGATCTTATCATCGATCATCCAGACAAAGAGTTCGTCAGTATCTATGAAGCACTCTTCACTTCGTTCTTTGGCGGATATGAAGAGTTAGTGAATACACTTGAGAGCGATCAGAAGATCTCGACGACAAGAGTTGCTCTTAGAAGCATCTATGAGAACCAAAAGTCTGATGAAGTAACGACTTATGAGGGTGCTATCAACCTCATGAACGCTAAATTCTTCGATCAGAAGAAATATGACCTGACGAAGGCAGGACGCTATAAGATCCAAAAGAAGCTCAATGTCATCGATCGTATCGAAAAGAATATCTTGGCTGAAGATATCTATAAAGCTGATGGTAGTCTTTTATATGCTAAGGGTACGCTCATCAATAAAGAAGAGCGCAATGTCTTACGCAAAGAGCTCACTAAAGGTCAGCATACTTATGCTTTCCCATTCAATCACAAGTTCTCACATCCTGATGCATCATATGTCGAGACTTCTAACAAGTTAGCGCTTGTCGGTAGAATACTCGCAAACGATGTCGATCTTGACGATATCCGCTATGAAGTAGGCACAGTCTTAGATGAAGCTGATATCGAAAGACTAGCTCAGAAAGTAGAGAAAGTCAAGGTCTATACAGGTATCATCGCTCAGGCTGTGAAACTTACTAAAGAGAATGCCCATGCGATCTTAGATCTTGGTCAAAGATTATTCGTCTTAGGCAAGATAACTGATGCTCAAGGTCATGATCTCATGAGTGATGATGAACTGATGATCCCACGCTATATCCCTGATGCTGATTCATACAAACTAAGTATGGATAATGAGCAAAAAGTCTATGATATGGTGAATGAAGGTGAAGATGTCACAGCTTGGCTTGTCGGTAGTGCATGTCAAGTCATCGATATCGTCACACCACAAGATAAAGAGCACAAGATCCGCCTTGTCGGTATCGATGCGCTCAATGAGAAGAAGTGTATCACGATGTCAGATATGATAGCTTTCTATAGCTATTGTCTTTCGATGCTAGATGGTATCGGTAGTACAGATGATATCGATATGCTTGGTAACAGACGCATCAGGACTGTCGGCGAACTGATCCAGAATCAGTTCCGTATCGGTCTATCACGTATGGAAAAGGCGATCAAAGACAAGATGTCGGTCGCTGATGTCGAGACAGCTACACCAAAGACTCTTACGAATATCCGTCCGCTTTCAGCGGCGATCAAAGAGTTCTTCTCTTCATCACAATTATCACAATTCATGGATCAGCAGAACCCACTTGCAGAGCTCACTAATAAGCGACGTATCTCAGCATTAGGTCCAGGTGGTCTAACACGTGAGAGAGCTGGCTTTGAAGTCCGTGACGTCCATAATTCACACTATGGTCGTATCTGTCCTATCGAGACACCAGAAGGTCAGAACATCGGTCTGATCTCTTATCTCACGACTTATGCAAAAGTCAATGAATATGGCTTCATCGAGACGCCTTACAGAAAAGTCTTGGCAAATGGTGAAGTTACAGAAGATTATATCTATCTAGCAGCCGATGAAGAAGCAGACTATATCATCGCACAAGCCAACGAAGTCATCGATGGTCATCTAGCACACGAGCAAGTCGTCGCTAGGAAAGCTGGAGAGACGATCTTAGCTGATGCGAAAGATGTCGAATTGGCAGACGTATCGCCAAAACAGATCGTTTCTGTTGCGGCTGCATGTATCCCATTCTTAGAGAACGACGATGCATCTCGTGCCCTCATGGGTGCCAACATGCAAAGACAGGCTGTTCCATTACTTGCACCACATAGTCCTTTTGTCGGTACAGGTATCGAGCAGCGTATCGCCCAAGATAGTGGTAGTGCTCTTGTAGCGACAGCTGATGGTAAAGTCACATACGTCGACGCTTTCAAGGTCATCGTCTCAGAAGAGGGTGGCGATCATGAATATGTCTTAGATAAGTTCCGCAGATCGAATGCTGGTACTTGTATCAACCATCGTCCTATCGTCTCTGTTGGTGAAGATGTCAAAAAAGGTATGATCATCGCTGATGGTCCATCGATGGAGAATGGTGAACTAGCACTAGGACAAAACGTTACGATCGCATTCATGACATGGCATGGCTATAACTATGAAGATGCGATCATCATGTCAGAGAGGATGGTCAAAGACGATGTCTATACATCCATCCATATCGATGACTATACATTAGAATGCCGTAGCACGAAGCTCGGTAATGAAGAGATCACTCGTGATATCCCTAATGTTTCTGAAGCTGCTTGTCGTAACCTTGACTCAAGAGGTATCGTCATGGTCGGTGCTGAAGTCAAAGAAGGTGATATCTTAGTTGGTAAAGTTACGCCTAAGGGTCAAAGTGATGCTTCGCCAGAAGAGAAGTTATTGTTAGCTATCTTTGGTGAGAAATCTAATGAAGTGCGTGATAACTCACTTCGTGTCCCACATGGTGGTGCAGGTATCGTCCACTCTGTTCGTGTCTTTACAAGAGCAGAAGGATATGAACTTTCACCAGGTGTCACGACTGTCGTCAAGGTCTACATCGTTCAGAAACGTAAGATCTCTGAGGGTGATAAGATGGCAGGAAGACATGGAAACAAGGGTGTCATCTCAAAGATCTTACCGATCGAAGATATGCCTATCATGCCAGATGGTACACCTGTCGACATCATGCTCAATCCATTCGGTGTCCCATCACGTATGAACATCGGTCAGGTATTAGAGATCCATCTTGGTATGGCTGCTAAAAAACTTGGTGTCAAGTTCGCAACGCCGGTCTTCGACGGTATCGATAATGATGAATTACGTCAGATCATGGAAGAAGCTGCGACTTCATCAGATGGTAAATATGTCTTGCGTGATGGTAAGACTGGTGAACCATATGATGAGAGGATCTCAGTCGGTGTCATGTATATGATCAAACTAGCACACATGGTCGATGATAAATTACATGCCCGTGCTACAGGACCTTACTCACTCGTTACGCAACAACCGCTTGGTGGTAAAGCACAAAACGGTGGTCAAAGGTTCGGTGAGATGGAAGTCTGGGCTCTTGAAGCTTATGGTGCAGCCAATACTCTAGAAGAGATCTTGACTGTCAAGTCAGATGACGTCAATGGACGTACAAAGACTTATGAAGCTATAATCAAAGGCAAAGATATCCCAGATCCAGGTATCCCTGAGTCATTTAAAGTCCTCAAGAACGAACTACAAGCTCTCGCTATCGATGTCCGCATCTTAGATGAGAACGGAAGTGAGATCGTTCTCAGTGAGACTGGCGATGACGATGATGCGACACCTGTGAATAAGGACGCTGTCGTCGATACGACAGAAGGTATGCAAGTAGTCGATGCGGATGGCGAGGAAGACGATGTCTTAGAAGCTGCTGTCAGTGGTGTCGATTACATAGAGGAGGAATAGTATGGCTAAACAATTCGAAGCAATAAAAGTTGGCTTAGCATCTCCTGAAAGGATCTTAGAATGGTCACATGGTGAAGTCACAAAACCGGAGACGATCAACTATCGTAGTCAAAAGCCGGAACGTGATGGTCTATTCTGTGAGCGTATCTTTGGTCCGACGAAAGACTGGGAATGTTATTGTGGTAAGTACAAGAAGGTAAGATACAAAGGCGTCGTCTGTGATCGATGTGGTGTCGAGATCACTAAATCATCAGTCAGAAGAGAGCGCATGGGTCACATTGCTTTAGCGGCACCTGTGTCACATATCTGGTATCTCAAAGGTACGCCATCACGTATCAGCCTCGTACTTGATGTCCCTCCTAAGAAACTTGAGGAAGTCGTCTATTTCGTCTCATGGATCATCACTGATCCAAAAGACACCGACTTACCATATAAAGAAGTCATTTCTGAACAAGATTATCATCGCTATAGAGCTCTCTATGGTGCTGATAAGTTTACGGCTCTAACTGGTGCTGAAGCGATCAAAGTCTTACTTGAACAAGTCGACCTTAAAGCAGAGCGTGATAAGCTCGTTGCTGAACTTGAAAAAGAAGACAAAGCCCGTAAAGACAAGAAGGGTGAAGAGATCTCTCTGATCGCTGAAAGCGAAGAGCCAAGAGACGGTACGCAAAGATCGATCAAAGTCTCAGATAAGCGCAAGAAACTCATCAAGCGTCTTGAGACGATCAATGCCTTTATCGAGTCTGACAATAGACCTGAATGGATGATCTTGACTAATCTGCCAGTCATTCCACCAGATCTTAGACCGATGTTGCAACTAGATGGTGGCAGGTTCGCTACTAGTGATCTCAATGATCTCTATCGTCGTGTCATCACAAGAAACAATCGTCTTAAGAAATTATTAGAGATCGGTACACCAGCGATCATCGTTCAAAACGAAAAGCGTATGTTACAAGAGGCTGTCGATGCCCTCATCGATAATGGCCGTCGTAGTTCACCGATCAGGGGCGCAGGTAATAGAGCTCTCAAGTCTCTATCACATAGCCTCAAAGGTAAGCAAGGACGTTTCCGTCAGAACTTGCTTGGTAAACGTGTCGACTTCTCAGGTCGTAGCGTTATTGCTGTCGGACCAGATCTTAAGATGTATCAATGTGGTATCCCACGTGAGATGGCTATCCAACTATACAAGCCATTTGTCATCGCTGAGATCGTCAATAAAGATCTTGCCCCTAATCCAAAGAATGCTGAGCGCATGATCGATCGTCTCGATCCACAGATCTGGGATGTCTTAGAGGAAGTCATGGACAACCATCCAGTATTCCTTAACCGTGCTCCAACATTACATAGATTAGGTATCCAAGCATTCAAGCCAAAACTCGTTGAAGGTAGAGCGATCAGGTTACATCCACTTGTCTGTACAGCGTTCAACGCGGACTTCGATGGTGACCAGATGGCTGTACACTTACCACTTAGCGAAAAGGCAAGAGCTGAAGCTGAGATCTTGATGTTGGCTTCAAACAACATCCTTGGTCCAAAAGATGGAAAACCTATCGTCACACCTTCTCAAGACATGGTCTTAGGTAACTTCTATCTCAATATGGAAGAGAAGGCAGAAGAGTTCTATGAGAAGGCCGACATGATCGAAGCCTTAGGTGATCATGAAGCAGCTGAGATGTGGCGTCACTTTGGTGATGCTGAAGGACATGTCTATAAAGACTTCAATGAGGTCATCATGGCTTATGATGATAAGAAGGTCCATCTGCACACAAGGATCGCGATCCCAGCTATAGCTTTGAAGAAATCATGCTTCACGAAGAAACAGAATGGCATGTATCTTATCACGACTGTTGGTAAACTTATCTTCAATAGTAAGTTCCCAAGTGATTTCCCATATGTGAACTTTGTCTCTGATGCCAATCTCAAGGCAACACCAGACAGTGATTTCGTACCTTATGGCACTGATATCAAGGAATATATCAAAGAGCAACCACTCAAAGGTGAGTTCAAGAAAAAGGATCTCTCAGCTGTCATTGCTGAAGTCTTCGCTCGCTATAGAACAGAGGGTTCAGCTCCGATCTTAGACAATATCAAAGACTTAGGTTTTGAATATTCGACAGTTGCTGGTATGACAGTCTCACTTTCAGATATCAACGTCGCTCCAAACAAGGAGAAATATGTCGATGAAGCTAAGAAGCAGGCTGATATCTTACAGAACCTCTTGAAGCGTGGTCTTCTTACACCACCAGAATGGGAGAAACACTTCTCGAAACTTTGGGCTGATACAAAAGATATCATCGGTGATGAAGTCATGAACAATCTACCACGTAAATCACCTATCAACATGATGGCTGTATCAGGCGCCCGTGGTAATAAGTCCCACTTTACACAGCTCGCTGGTATGCGTGGTCTGATGGCTCGTCCAACTCAATCGAAATCGAAGAAAGAATACCAACCATCGATCATCGAGGTCCCTATCTATTCTTCATTCCGTGAGGGTCTAAATGTATCAGAGTTCTTCATCTCGACACACGGTGTTAGAAAAGGTCTTACTGATACAGCGCTAAAGACTGCTGAGTCTGGTTACCTTACAAGACGTCTTGTCGACGTTGCGCAAGATATCATCATCACAGAAGATGATTGTCATACAGAAAGAGAATATGAAGTATCTGCGATCATCGACAATAAAGACAACAATGTCATCGAGAACCTTTTTGATCGTATCATCGGTCGCTATACGACAAGACCAGTCACTGAACCAAAGACTGGCGAGATGATCATCGATGAAGATGAATATATCACTGATGAGATCGCTAGACGTATCGTCAATGCAGGTGTTACATCAGTCTTCATCAGAAACGTCTTCACATGTAATTCAGTGAACGGAATCTGCCGTAAGTGCTATGGCCGTAATATGGCAACAGGTAAGCTCGTCGAGAATGGTGAAGCGGTCGGTATCATGGCTGCTCAGTCTATCGGTGAGCCAGGTACACAGTTGACGATGCGTACTTTCCATACAGGTGGTGTCGCATCAGGTAATGATGGTGATATTACACAAGGTCTTCCTCGTGTTGAAGAGCTCTTTGAAGCTAGAAAGCCAAAACATCCAGCTGTCTTAGCTAAGATCACTGGTGAGATCACAGCTATCGATGAGTTAGATAACCACTTAGGCTATGATATCGTGGTAGCTGGTGGCAAAGATGTCGAACATCATAAGTGCGACCTAGCGTCGACGCCAAGATCTTGGTTACGTCCAGGTTCTAAGATCAAACAAGGAGACAAGCTTACAGAAGGCAACGTCGATCCTAAGGAACTGTTAGAGATCGCTGGTGTTGGTGCTGTACAGAACTACATCTTGAAGGAAGTCAAGAAGGTCTACTCAGCACAGGGTATCGATATCTCTGACAAACATATCGAAGTCATCATCAAACAGATGCTCAAGAAAGTGTCAGTCGTCGATCCTGGAAACACTGGTCTAGCTGTCGGTCAGGCTATCTCTAGACGTCGATTAGATCAGGTCAATACTGAGATGCTACAAAACGACTTTGGTGCCCGCCCAGCAAGACAAGCTCCATTACTTCTAGGTATCACGAAAGCTGCTGTCGAGACTGATTCCTTCTTATCAGCTGCATCATTCCAAGAGACGACGAAAGTCCTCACAGATGCGGCAGTCAATGGTAAGATAGACAGGCTCACAGGTCTCAAGGAGAATGTTATCATCGGTAAGCCTATTCCGGCTGGTACGGGATCGAAGTTCAAACGTGAGACGACAGAGCGTGTCTTAGAAAGGGCAGAAGAGCTCAAGGAAGAACGTGAAATCAAACTCGCAGAACACAAAAAGAGAGTTGAAGCAGCTCTACCAAAAGAAGTCACTGAAGGTGGCAAGATATCTAAATAATATAAAGAGGCAAGTGTGATCCACTGCCTCTTTTTAAAATAGCTATCATGACGCTTTTTAGCTATAAGAATAAAAGATCAACATGCTAGAGTAATGATATAAAAAAGTAATAAGGGAGTGTTAAGAATATGATAAGGATATTATTTGTCTGTCATGGTAATATTTGCCGTAGTACGATGGCTCAGTGCATCATGCAGAAATTAGTAGACGATGAAGGGATGTACGATGATTTTAAGATCGACAGTGCTGCAACCAGCAAAGAAGAGATCGGAAACAGGATCTACCCACCTGCTTTAAGGGAACTTAAAGCTCATAGTATTCCCTATATCGAGCATAGAGCACGTCAGATCACAAGCGATGAGTATGATGATTGGGATCATATCATCGTCATGGATGAGAACAATCTTAGAAATATCCACCGTATCATCAAAGACAAAGATCACAAAGTTACAAAACTCAACAGAAATGATATAGCTGATCCTTGGTATAGCAGTGACTTTGAAACGACTTTTGAAGAACTATATACAGGGTGCACGAGACTATTGGATAGATGTAAGAGTTTTCATAGAGAAAAAGATGAATAAGTACTTGCAATGAAGATCGATTTGAGTATAATCATACAAGGATGTCTTATTGATGTCCTTTAATTTCCACTGAGCGAAAAAAATTCGCAAAAAGATGTGAAATTATGTTGACAGATGATCATCGAAAGATGTATCATACTAAAGCGCGTTTGAGGAATCAAATGCCACTCGATCTTTGAAAACTGAATAAGAATCAAATTGAACCAAACGTCAATTCATTAATTTTGGATGATAGATCTATATATAAGATCTAAGTAATATTCCATAAT
>CALVCT010000043.1 GCA_944326055.1 uncultured Erysipelotrichaceae bacterium | reverse complement strand
CTTACTTCTAAGATCTCCTGTTATCTGATAGCGACCCCCCAATTCATTATCATTCTAAGATATTTAACAGTGAAAGTCCATGAAGCATCGATTTCAAAGAATCATCGAACATCTACTCAAGTCATATCCATAGCAAAATATAACTTCTCTAAAAAACAAATAAAAGGGCACAAAACGCTGCGCCCCTTCATCGCTAAAGCATCAATTACCAAGTATTATTTCGTCGAAGTATCAACGATGACTATTGAATATTCCTTAAGCACACATGCTCCATATTCCTCGCTCCAATGCCAATCATCGCCAAATCTCTCTTCACAACTTTCCTCTTTATGATCGGGTCTTGATGGTCTTACAGGAACGATAGGATCATCATTAGGCTCATCAAATACTTCATCTTGCCAAACTGCATAGTACATACCTTTATCAGTTCTTTCATTTCCGCTTTCTAATAATGCGTCAACAACGACCGTAGGTCCCTGATAATCATCAGCAGCTGCCCAACCTTTAAATGTATATTTATGACCATTTACTGCCATTTCTTCTTCAGCGAAATGTGGTAACTTAACAGCATCTCCGTCTGCTTTGATAGAAAAAGCTTCGCCCGCTGTCCAACCAGATATCGTTACATCAGATTGAGAGATAAGCCTGATCACTGGAAGGCCCTTTTCAGCATTATCAGCGCTATCTTTGATCGTATTGCCGACTATTTCGTTTCCAGAAATAGTAAACTTAGTGTTGCTATCGAAAATCGTACTGCCAGATAGTTGGATGATACCTCTTGTATTCTCATCGTCTGTTGGAGTATTCGTGTCAACATTTATAAACTTATTGTTGATTACAGAAATGCTATTTCTGACGACTCCACCTTCAAAATAGATCGCTCCAGAGCAGTTTTCAAATGTATTTCCTTCGATCGTAGCTGTTGCAGGATAGATATCCTTTAACGTGTAACACTTGTACACATTCTTTAAGACACTATTTTTGATCGTAAATTCTCTATTTGCATCATTATCTCTGTCTCCGTCGTTAGATCCAAAAGGACTTACGACGATCTTATCAAAAGTACAGTTTTCAATATATACATCACCATCATTCAAAAATTGAAATTCGGCGTTTTTTACTTGATCTGCATCCCAATCTTTTCCGCTTGTTGATTCATATGAATCACGAAAACCAGTTATACCATTAGGTTCGTACACAAAATCTGTACCAATGATTCTAATGTCCATAACTTTACTTTTGAAATCATCATCCGTTCCGATCCAATATTGAGCTACATAGTTGCCACTTTGGACTCTCTTCAAATACTTTGAGGAAGCATCGGTTTTCCATTTAACTGTCGTTGTTTCTTTGCCATCAAAAGTTCCACCATTGTCCATAAGTTCTTGTATAAAGGTTTCTAAGTCGATTACCCTCTCTTCAGCAGCTACTTTATAAACGTTACTAAACATAGTAACCACAATCAATAAACTACAAACGATTGATATGATCTTTTTCATTACTTTTACCCCCTAAACCAAAAAAACACTTTCTGCTTTAATAAACAGAAAGTGTCATATAAAAAGTATTCTCTTTAAAAATGAGTTCTCTATTACATAACTAGTGCTTGCTTGCTTGCTTGCTTGCTTGCTTGCTTGCTTGCTTGCTTGCTTGCTTGCTTGCTTGCTTGCTTGCTTGCTTGCTTGCTTGCTTGCTTGCTAAGGTCGCATTTTCTTTCTGTAATGTCAAGAGCTTCTTCATACGCTATGATAATAGCATAATGACTGTGCTGTTTTAAAGCGTTTTCACTGAAGTCTTTGAAGTGCTATCAATAAAGTAGACACTAATAAACAATAGTCAACAGTGTCATATAATATGTCTACAGAAGATATCTTCTGTAGACACATCGATCTAAATATAAAACGATCCGATGATGATCTATGGACACTGACTATGTCGATTATAAACAAGGGGGGTCATAAAATAGAGATAAGTAAAGATCAAAGATATACCATAGCTAAAGATATAATAGAAAATTTAAAATGAGCTGTCTTTAATCTATCTATTCCCGGAAGTAAGTTATTTGATAAGACTTGATATGTAGTGATCTCAATATAGAAGTACATACATCTTAATTCTTAAAGGAATGCTGTGTTTCAGAGTATTTATGTGTCTCTTAGAATTCTTTTTTGTTCATGACTGATAGACTGATTCTAAACGATAGAAACAGCATCAGCAAAGCAATAATAGCGAAGATAGTGACAAAAGTGCTCATATTTATAGTTGGTAAATTTCCCATCAAACTAGCTAAAGATACACCAAAGATGATCTCTGCTCCTTTCGCTACAACAAGGCCAATGACTGCTAGAGCACCAAATACGCCGATCATCGCGATCCTTCCTTTATCACCACCAAATTTTAGCTGAAAAGGAAGCATGATAGCTTGAATCACCATCGTGATAGGGATGAATCATAAATGAATTCTGTACTAGATCTATAACAGGCAATTCATCTTTTATTAAAGTCACGATCGCACCTAAGATAACTGCTACAAGCCAAGTTATACAGCTGAATATTATTCCGAGAAAATATTTTTCGATCACATAACTTTTGCGAGTAATAGGTAATGTAAACAAGAAAGCATTTCCATTATCATAGTCATCATAACTGATAGTACTTATGGTAAATAGTGATGCTACAAAACAGAGAAAACCTAAAGGGAATATGATATCATCACCAAACATCAACATGCCGATCACGATCATCAAAATAAGAAACATGAAGTTCTTCTGTATCATCATCAACTTAATATCCTTTACTAATAGACCTTTCACTATTCTGTCCCCCTTATCATCATAGTAATGATTCCATCTATTGAACCATTTTCAATAGCGATCTTAGGATAATTCTCGACATAAAATTGCTTTTGATCCGTTAGGCAACTATATCCATATGTCTCTTTCTTATAACGCAATATATACTGTTTATCCAGTGTGTCAAATTGCTCTGTGTCTACTTTTAATAAAGCATAATCACTAAGAAGAACGTCTGTATCTTCATGTAAGATGATCCTTCCATCATGGATCATATATAGATCATCACACAATGACTCAAGATCACTA
>CALVCT010000042.1 GCA_944326055.1 uncultured Erysipelotrichaceae bacterium | reverse complement strand
AAGAAAGATATTTTAATGATCTCTTTAATTTTTAAGCTTAAAAAAAGTGTATAGTTCAGAAAAAATCGAACAAAAAAAAAAAAAAAAAAAAAAAAAGACGCTGATGCGTCCTGATTAAGCCATCTTGGCAATAGCTTTAGCTAAACGTGATTTCTCGCGTGAAACGTAGTTTCTATGCTTCAAGTTATGAGAGCGTGCTCTGTCAAGTAGAGAACTGCACTCGTTGTAAGCTTTTTGAGCTTCTTCTTTATTGCCAGCTTCGATAAGTGTATTTACTTTCTTGATCGAAGTCTTTAAGCGGCTTCTGTCAGCAGTATTCTGTAAGTTCTTCTTAGCATTAGTTAAAGCTCTCTTCTTCTGTGACTTGATATTTGCCATACTTCCTCCTTTTTTTTATTGCCTATAGATTATAGCATAATCCACCGCGATAAAGGCAATAGTTTTCGCTGACTTCTGTGTTATAATACGAGTCATGGAAAAATGTCGTATCGTATTTATGGGAACACCACTGTTCGCAAGTAATATCTTAGAAGGTCTCATCAATGATCAAAGAGAGATCGTCGCTGTCGTCACCAAAGAGGACAAACGTGTAGGAAGAAAACAGATCCTCACGCCTCCACCAGTCAAGGAAGTCGCGATGAAGTATGGCATACCATGCCTTCAACCAAAGCGCATACGTAAAGAATATGAAGAGGTATTGAACTATGAGCCAGATCTCATCTTAGTCTGTGCTTATGGCCAGATCATTCCAAAAGCCGTTTTAGATCATCCAAGATATGGGTGTGTCAATACACATGGGTCATTACTTCCAAAGTATCGTGGTGGAGCACCTATCCAGAGGTCGATCATCGAAGGAGAAAAAGAGACAGGTATCACACTTATGTATATGTCTGAAAAGATGGACGAAGGCGATATCTTAGCACAAGATAAGTTAGTGATAACAGATGATGATACTAATTCTTCCCTGTTTAGTAAGATGAGCGATCTAGCGCTAGCGATGCTTAGACGCGACCTTGATAAGATCATAAGAGGTGAGATAAAAGCTATACCTCAAGACCATGACAAGGCGACATATGCCTATAATCTAAAAAAAGAAGATGAATATATCGATTTTGGTGAACAAGTAAGAAAGGTCTATGACCATATTCGCGGTCTTTTAGACGATCCTGGTGCTTATAGTGTTTTAGATGACAAGGTCTATAAGTTCCATAAAGTACGTTATACAGATGAGGTACTGACTGAGCCATGTACGATCTATGGTCTATATGATAAGGCATTAGCTATCGGGGCTAAAGATGGGACGATCTTAGTCGATATCATTCAAAGTGAAGGCAAGAAAGCAATGGATGCAAGATCGTTTTTCAACGGGCTTGGTAAATCGTTAGTCGGAAAGAAGTTTGCAAGATGTCCACAAAAAGGATAGCTAATATTGCGCTCTATACAGCTATCGTGGCGATCGTCACAGCCCTCATAGCGGTCCCGATCGGCACTTTTGGCTATATCAATCTGAGCGACCTTTTGATCATGAGTTTGTGTGTTTTACTTGATCCAAGCGACGCGATGATCGCTGGTGGTCTTGGTGCGATGATCTCTGATATCTATCTTGGTTATAGTCAATATGCGATACCAACGCTCATCATTAAAGCACTTGAAGCTCTGATCGTCAGTAAGCTTTTAAAGAGGACGCCATATAAGTGTCTAGCTTTTGTCGCTGGCGGACTATGGATCTTGGTGGGCTATGGAGCTACAGACACCTTACTCACGATGGATATGAGGATGTTTTTGCCTAGTGTCTTAGGTAATCTTCCTCAAGCTTTGATCGCGATGGTAGCAGCATCTTTAGCTTATACACCGCTTGTCAGATACTTCAGAAAGGAAAGACATGGATAGTAAACATATCAGGAATTTTTCGATCATCGCTCATATCGACCACGGTAAATCGACACTGGCTGACCGTATCTTAGAGATGACGGGTACAGTATCGAAAAGAGAGATGCAAGATCAGATCCTTGATTCTTTAGATCTAGAAAGGGAAAGGGGCATCACGATCAAACTCAATGCGGTCGAATTACACTATCGAGCTAAAGATGGTGAAGACTATATCTTCCATCTCATAGACACGCCAGGACATGTCGACTTTTCTTATGAAGTCTCAAGGTCTCTAGCGGCTTGTGATGGAGCGATCCTAGTCGTCGATGCGACACAGGGCATCGAGGCACAAACGTTAGCTAATGTCTATCTAGCTTTAGACAACGACCTTGAGATCTTACCGGTCATCAATAAGATCGATCTTCCAAACGCTGATCCTGATCGAGTCAAAAAGGAGATCGAAGATGTCATTGGGCTTGATTGTAGCGATATACCACTCATCAGCGCTAAGACTGGTGAGGGCGTCGATGATGTCTTAGAGGGCATCGTCAAACGTTTACCAGCACCAAGTGGGGACCCTAAGGCACCACTCAAAGCCTTGATCTTTGATAGTTATTACGATGCTTATCGAGGCGTCGTGGCTTCTATCTGTATCAAAGAGGGATCTTTAAGAGTAGGCGATGAGGTCGAGTTCATGCAGACAAAAAAGCGTTATGAAGTCGTTGAGCTTGGTATCAAGAATCCAAAAGAGGTGAAGCGTGAAGTCTTGGAGTTTGGTGAAGTTGGCTATGTTGCTTGTTCGATCAAATCGATCAGAGACGTCGAAGTCGGTGATACCATCACAAATGTTGCAAGTCCTGCATCAGAACCACTGGCCGGTTATCGCAAGATGAACCCAATGGTCTATTGTGGTCTCTATCCAACAGACAATGCACGCTACAATGATCTGCGTGATGCCTTAGAGAAACTACAGCTGAATGATTCATCACTGACTTATGAGGCAGAAACTTCTAAAGCTCTAGGGTTTGGTTTCCGTCTTGGCTTTTTAGGTTTGTTGCATATGGAGGTCATCGAAGAGCGCTTGGAGCGTGAATACAATTTAGAGCTCATCGCTACAGCACCGTCTGTCGTCTATCATGTCCATAAGACTGATGGCACGATCTTAGAGATCGATAATCCAGCTCTCATGCCAGATAGTACGATGATCGAGTACATCGAAGAACCTTATGTCAAAGCCAGTATCATGGTCCCTAATGAATACATCGGAGCGATCATGGAACTTTCACAGAATAAACGTGGTATCTATAAAGACATGCAATATATCGATGACAATCGCAATCAACTCATCTACGAGATGCCACTTAGCGAAGTCATCTTTGAATATTTTGACAAGCTCAAGAGTGTCTCTAAAGGCTATGCATCATTAGACTATGAACTCATCGGTTACCGCAAGAGCGATCTTGTCAAGATGGATATCCTTATCAACTCTGAAGTCGTCGATGCGCTTAGTGTCATCGTCCACCGCGACTTTGCCTACAAACGCGGACAGGCGATAACCGTCAAACTCAAAGAGCTTTTACCACGCCAACAATTCGAGATCCCGATCCAAGCTGCTATCAATAAGAAGATCATCGCTCGTACTAATATCAAGTCATTGCGTAAAAATGTCTTAGCTAAGTGTTATGGCGGTGATATCACTAGAAAAAAGAAACTTCTAGAGAAACAAAAAGAGGGCAAGAAGCGCATGAAGGCTGTCGGCAGTGTCAGTATCCCACAAGAAGCTTTCATGGCTGTATTGTCGATGGATGACGATGACTAAAGCTCTCTATGTCCATGTACCTTTTTGTGCACATATCTGTTATTATTGTGATTTCTGTCACAGTATCTATCAAAAAGACAGAGCACATAGATGGCTTGAGGCTTTCAAAAGAGAATTCAAAGAGCGAGTCGATGATGAAGTTAGCACCATCTATATCGGTGGCGGGACACCGACCGCTTTAGATGACGATCTTTTAGAGGAACTTCTTAAGACCTTAGCTTGCGTTCATGATCCAGACAAAGAATATACGATCGAGATCAACCCTGAGACTTTGAATGCAAAAAAAGTAGAACTTTTGAAGAGGTATGGCATAAATAGAGCTAGTATCGGTATGATATCATCGAATGATAAAGAACTTGCGTCTTTAGGTCGAAGACACAGTTTTTCTGATGTCACACGGACCGTTGAGCTCCTTAAAAGATATGGTATCGATAATTATTCACTAGATATCCTATATTCTTTTCCTGGTGAGACTTTTGAAAATTATAAGAAGACGATAGCTGAAGCTTTAGCTCTAAGGCCAAAACATCTATCACTTTACTCACTGACGATCGAAGAGGGGACGCTTTTTTATAAAAGAGGCGTCGAACATTTTGATGAAGATGAAGAGGCAGATTATTATGAATACGCAAAGAAGGCTTTTGAAGAGAACGGACTTTTACAATATGAAGTCAGCAACTTCGCTTTAAAAGGATATGAGTCTAAGCACAATCTTGTCTATTGGCATTATGAAGACTTTATCGGTCTATCGATGGGGGCTTCAGGCAAGATCGGAGCGATGCGTTATGACAATACACGGGATCTGATCGAGTATGAAAAAGGTCATTACATCAAAGAGCGTCTTGATCTAAAAAAAGAAGACATGATGTATGAATATCTGATGATGGGCTTGCGGCTTAATGATGGCATCTCTTTGAGTGACTTTGAAAAGAGATTCGATACCTCGGTCTTTGAAGCATATAAAAAGACACTACCGTCTCTTTTAGAGAGTGGCAGTGTCAAAGTGATCGATGGTCATCTTATCGCTTCAGATCTTGAGATCCTCAATACGATACTAGTAGATCTTTTAGATCAAGATTCGGAATAATATTTATAGAGTGCTTGTGTTCCCAGATCACCATAGCCCTCATCCTGTAGTTCTTCGTATTCTTTGAGGACTTGTGCTAATACTGGCAAGACTAGGTGTCTTCTTTCGGCCTCGCTTTGAGCGATGCGCATGTCTTTGATGAAGTGCTTGATATAAAAGCCTGGCGCATAATCACCTTTCATGACTCTGCTTGAAGCCATGTCGAGTTGGAAAGAACCAGCTGAACCTTTTGAGATAGCTTTTAGGACCGTATTTAGATCAAGTCCGACTCTGATCGCATAAGTCATAGCTTCCATCGCACCGGCGATAGCACCAGCGATCGCTGTCTGATTAGCCATCTTGCAGTGTTGACCTGAGCCAGCATTACCTAGATAATTGATCGTCGTACCCATCGCTTCAAAGACATTATAGACCTTGTCGTAAGCTTCTCTATCGCCGCCTACCATGATAGTAAGTGTGGCATTCTTAGCTCCCGTATCGCCACCTGAGACTGGCGCATCTAAAGCATAGATACCTTTCGCTTTCGCTTTTTGATAGATCTCTGTGGCAAGCTCAGGCGAAGAGGTCGTCATGTCGATAGTGATCACTCCGGCATTCGCATTATCGATGATCACATCATAGACTTCTTTGACATCCTTAGGATAGCCGACGATCGTGATGACGACATCGACATCATCCACGCATTCTGCGATCGAATGTGTGAGGATGGCTCCATCTTCACATAGTGCAGCTGCTTTAGCTTCTGTTCTATTGTATACTTTTACTTCATGTCCGCTCTTTAAAAGGTTCAAGACCATAGGAGCACCCATGACACCCGTTCCAATAAATCCTATCTTCATAATATCGATATTCCTTTCTCTAATCCATATTATACTTATATCAATATATAGAGAAGTGAAAAATAGATGAAAAGTGACGCTTTTCCTTTGTATATCTTGATCTCTGTGTTATCATAATGAAGCTTTTGTGCTGGGTCTATGGAAGATCTCCGATCCTTCACTCGGAACAAAAGGACATAGAAAAAGGAGAATGAACAATGTTGAAAAAAGAAGAAAAGCAAGCCATCATCAAAGAATATCAACGCTTTGAAGGTGACACAGGTTCTGTTGAAGTACAAGTAGCTATCCTCACAGAACAGATCAATCGTTTGACAGAACACCTCAAGGTCCATAAGAAGGACTTCCATTCAAACAGAGGTCTGCTCATGATGGTCGGTAAACGTAAGAATTTCTTGAATTACTTAAGAGAAACAGACGTCAACCGCTATAGAGAACTAGTCAAGAAATTAGGTCTAAGAAAGTAAGCCACGGTGCTTACTTTTTTTAACTTGAAATTACCTTAAAGAGCTTGCACATTAGTAAACAAGCGTATATTATTAAATCGTAAACAGGAGTTCATTATTGTGGCCCAAGTATTGAAAGAAACAGTAAGAAGAGACATATTAGAATCAGCGAAAGAAGAGTTACTGATCAAGGGCATCAAAGAGACTTCGATGCGCGATATAGCTAAAGGAGCAAAGATGACAGTCGGTAATCTTTATCGTTATTTTTCATCAAAGGAAGACATCATCTTTACGATCATCCGTCGTCCTTTAGTGATGTTGAATAGTGCGATCGAAGATCTGACAAATGCACGCGTCTCTTTCACAAAAGAAGTCCTGACGATAGGCAAGAGCGATGAAGATATCAGAGCCATACTGCGTGAGATCGCAAACCTATTAGCCGAGATCTATGCTAGATATCCACAAGAGATGCAGATACTCATGCGTGATACTTCAAGCAATGAGAGATTCAAGGACTGGCTCACAGGGCTCATTGCGGTGCTTCTTAAAGAAAACAGTAATATCATCTTTTCAAGTGATGATGTCAGAGACACCTATGCTTATGCCATGGCGATGTCGGTCTTTGCAGGAATAAAAGAGTGTTTTTTAGATGATAAAGAGAAGACGAGAGAACTATTAGTCGATTATCTAGTATCTTTCGTTGGATTACTTAAAGTGGAGGGCAATTGATGGCTTTTATTGAATTCAAGAACGTTTCTAAGATATATAAGACTGGTGATGTCGAAGTTAGAGCTGTCGACGATGTGAGCTTCAGTATCGAAGAAGGCCAAGTCGTCATCGTCTTAGGTGCATCAGGCGCTGGTAAGACGACGATCCTCAATCTTTTAGGTGGCATGGATACAGTCACTGATGGTCATATCATCGTCGATGGTAAAGATATTGCTGGTTTTAATGATAAAGAATTGTGTACCTATCGAAGGTATGATATTGGATTTATCTTCCAGTTCTATAATCTTGTCCAAAATCTCACTGCTTATGAGAATGTGGAACTCGCTCGTCAGATCTGTAAAGATCCACTAGATGCAAAGGAAGTACTCAAGATGGTCGGACTTGAAGAAAGAGCTAATAACTTTCCTGCTCAACTCTCAGGTGGTGAACAACAACGTGTTGCGATCGCAAGAGCTGTAGCCAAGAATCCTAAACTATTGCTTTGTGATGAACCAACAGGTGCACTGGATTATATTACAGGCAAGCAGATACTCAAAGTCTTACAAGACATGGCTAATATCCATCACATCACGGTCATCATGATCACACACAATAGTGCTCTTGCAGGTATAGGTAATACGATAGTCCGTGTCAAATCTGGCAAAGTGACTTCGATCGAAAAGAATGAACATCCTTCGAAAGCCGAGGATATCGAATACTAATGTTTACGAAGGATACTTTTAGACTGATCAAAAGGACGTTCAAAAGATTTTTGACGATCTTATTGATGGTCTTGATCGGTGCAGGTTTTATGGTCGGCCTTATGAGCAGCGGCCCAATGTTACAAGAGTCGGTAGATGCTTATGACGATGGCTATGATCTTATGGATATCCAGATATATTCATCTTTTGGCTTTTGCGATGAAGACCTTGAAGCTATAAGATCGACAAAAGGAGTAGAGAGAGCCGAAGCTTCTAAGTCCATCGATGCCTATGGCAAGATCGATGAGACGACATCTTTTGTCACAAGAGTCGAAGAGGCAGAAACTGAGCTCAATCGCTATACGTTGACCGAAGGTAGGATGCCAGAGAAGCCTTGGGAGGCTTTAGTCCTTGAAGGTAGTGATCTAAGCGGTAACTTAGAGATAGGCGACGTGATCGAGATCTATCGTGATAGTGGCGACGATGATGTGGCTGATTCTTTGAAATATCAGAAGTTCAAGATCGTCGGAAAAGTACAGAGTCCTATCTACCTTTCTAAAACACTTGAGACCTCGACATATAAGAATCTTGCGCTCCAGACGATCATCTATGTGCCCAACAGCAATTTCATAGCTGATTATTATACGACAGTATATATCACTGTCGAAGGGGCAGAAGATGCTCTTGCTTATAGCGATGAGTATCAAGAGATAATAGATGAAGCTGTTATAGAACTTAAGGATATGGCCTCTTTCCAACAAGACTATCTCAAAGAAGATCTTATAAAAGAAGCTGAAGAAGAGATAGCTGATGCTGAAAAGACACTTGCTGAAGAAGTAGCTGACGCTCAAAAAGAGATCGATGATGGTGAAAAGGAATTAGCTGATGCCTACCAAGATCTCATCGATGGTCAAAAAGAGATCGATGATGGCTGGGTAGAATATTATGATGGTCAAAAAGAATTAGAAGATGGACGACAAGAGATCGAAGATGCCAAAGCTGAATTAGCTGATGGCCAAAGAGAATTAGCTGATGGAAGAAAAGAATTAGAAGAAGGACAAAAACAGTTTGATGAAGGATTGAATGCCCTATTGACTCAACTTGGTGTCTCCTCACTCGATGAAGCAGAGGACATGCTTAATACTGCTAATGCCAGCATTGGGTCATTTGATGAACTTAAGACTCTGATCACAAATATACAAACTTCAATTGCTTCTCAAGGAAACTTTCTTGTTAGTGTTAAAGAATCTATTGAAGATCAAGATGACACCGATGTCACATCAGCCATTTCTGAATATATCAAAGCAAATACTGAATACATATCTAATCTAAAAATAGCTGCTGATTCCTTGAATGGAATAAAAGCAATGCTTCCAGATAACTCTGATCAAGGTATAGACAAAGAAAAAGTTAGTCTCTTACAGGGAAGCTTGCTTACAACAGCTAAAAGTATTGATAGTTTAAATACTTGCTATAAGATCATTATTTCAGATGAATCAGATGATTCGATAAGTGCTGCTATAGAGAAGTCTTTGGTTATTATAAATGGAAATGTAACAACTGGTGATTATGGCCTTATAGGAGTGCTATCCGTTATTAGTACTCAATTAGATAGTGTGCGTGAAAGTTTAAGTGAGTTTCAAAAACAGATAAATGAAACCTTGACTTTAGTGAGTACACTTAAAGCTTCTGAAGCTGAACTGGCTGATGGGTGGGCACAGTATTATGATGGTGTTGAGCAACTTGCTGATGGTCACCGTCAACTAGAAGAAGCGGAAGAAGAACTTGCTGATGGTGAAAAGGAGCTGGCTGATGCCTATCAAGATCTCATTGATGGTCAAAAAGAGATCGATGATGGTTGGGTAGAATATTATGATGGTGTTGCCGAACTTGAAGATGGTAAAAAGGAATTAGAGGATAAAGTAGAGGAAGCAGAGATCGATATTGCTCAAGCTCGTCAAGATATTGCTGATCTGCCTGATGCTGAGTGGACGATCTTAGATCGCGACAGTAACTATAGTCATGCGATGTTTGCTCAGACTGTCGACCAGATGACCAGCATCGGCTATGTCTTCCCATTACTTTTCTATCTTGTTGCTGCTTTGGTCTGTCTTACGACGATGACGCGTTTGATCGATGAAGAACGCGGTCAGATCGGCATCTTCAGTGCTTTAGGTTTCTCAAAAGGTAAGATCATCTCAAAATATCTGATCTATGCTCTGCTAGCTAGTATCATCGGTGCTATCATCGGTATTCCTATTGGTATGGCGATCTATCCGACGATCATCTATGAGACATGGAAACTCATGTATTACCTGCCTGATATGATTATGGTCATGCCTTTGCATATCTTCATCATTGGTATCTTGTCTTTTGCTGGATTGATGATGCTTGTGACATATGTCGTAGCTCGAGGAACATTGAAATCAAGACCTGCGGAGCTCATGAGACCTAAGGCGCCTAAGAAAGGCAAGAAGATCTTACTTGAGAAAGTGCCTTTCATCTGGAGCCATCTCTCATTCATCAGTAAGATCAATGCACGCAATATCTTCCGTTATAAGTCAAGGTTCTTTATGACAGTCATCGGCGTCGCGGGCTGTACTTCACTTCTTGTCTTAGGTTTTGGTATCAAAGATGCGATCGCTGACATTATCGATATCCAATATGGTGAGATCTTTACTTATAATGAGACGATCAGCCTTGAAGATGATGGATATGTCGATGCACTTCAAAAAGAACTTGCAAGTGACGACAATATCGATGAAGCTGTTTCCTATCTCGAATATTCTTCTAAGGTCTATGTAGATGATGAGCCTGTCATCACTGTTGAAGTCTTTGATGAAGATGAGATATCGAAGGTCATAACTTTAAGAAATAGAAGAACTAAAGAAGCATACTCATTAAGTGATGGTGCTATCGTCTCTGAGAAGTTCGCCAAGAACAACAACATCGAAATAGGTGATACGATCACGATCGAATCCGCTAATGGCATAAGAGCTGATGTTTTGGTCAGTGGTATAACTGAGATCTACTTCCAACACTATATATTCATCAGTTCTGATACCTATGAAGCGATCTTTAATGAGAACTATCATCCAGACAAGATCGCTGTCATCTCTAGCGATACTGAAAAGCTTAGAAGTGATTATGGTACTTATGATGGTGTCGAGTCGATAGTTGATTTCTCTAGTGTCATCGATAATTTCCAAACGATGATCGGTGCTCTAGACTTCATCATCATCGTCATCATCTTTGCGGCAGGATCTTTAGCTTTGGTCGTTCTCATCAATCTTACTGAAGTCAACATCTCTGAACGTATAAGAGAGATAGCTACTTTCAAAGTCTTGGGCTTCTATGATAGAGAAGTCGATGCTTATATCTTTAAGGAGCTATTGATACTTACGGTGATCGGTGCCATCGTCGGTATGCCGCTTGGCAAGATCGAACACACTTTTGTCATGCAGGTCATCAATATGGATATGGTCATGTTTGGTGATAATATCGCTATCATTTCTTACTTGTATGGTTTTATCATCACCTTGGCATTTACGCTTATCGTTTTGGTATTGATGTCTCGCAGTCTAAAGAAGGTCAAAATGGTTGAATCTTTAAAGAGCGTAGAATAGAATTAAGGTATATATGGAGTGTATACGGAGGTAACAGACATGAAATTCTATATATGTAACCATTGTGGTAATATCATCACGAAACTAACTGATTCTAATGTTCCTGTCTCATGCTGTGGCGAGAAGATGGAAGAACTTATTCCTGGCGCAAAAGAAGGTGCTACAGAAAAACATAAACCTGTCATCGTTGAAAGAGATGGCAAGAAGTATGCGACAGTTGGATCTGTAGAACATCCAATGACAGAAGACCATTATATCGAGTGGATCGTCGTTGATTATGGTGATCACTATCGCGTCCATCATTTAAGACCAGGCGAAGAGCCAACAGTCAAGATCTGCAATCATTGCGAACCTAAAGATATCTTTGCATATTGCAATCTTCATGGCTTATGGAAGATGGATAAATAATCTAAGAAGAATCAAATATAAGCAGCACAGTGACATGTGCTGCTTTTTAATAAAAAGTCAAACGATGACAGGTCCTTGCAGTTCTCTTTTTAAAAGATATTCACTGAAAGGATCTTCTTTGAATGCTAGCGCATAGAAGACACTAGCGCGGTATTCGATGTCCTTGTAGCTTTTAGGAATGTGTTTGAGCTGGGTTAGAAGTTTGATGTCTCTCTCTTTGAGCTCTTTAAGATAGCTTTGTGTCTCTTTTTTGAAACCTAGGATACGAATATAAGTCTCTGTTTCTTTTGGGAGCATCTCTTCTTTGATGCCACACATGATCCAAATGAGGATACGTTGGATGCGTGAGCGTGTATAACGTCTTGATACAGAAGCATTGAGGAAATCATCATATTTACAATACTTAAGTGCATTCTTCACCAGCATCTTTTCGATACCTTCAGAAACAAGATGGATCTTTTCTAGCTCTTTGGGGTCACTAAGTAACAAATGACGTCTGATATCAGGGTAAAGATCACTAAGAAAGACTGGATGATCGATGATAGCTGGTGTAGCGATATGATAGTCTTTTTTATCTTTTATAGCTTTTCTGATCGCTGATGCGCTAGCTATCTCGTTCAATTCGATGTCGTGATAACCATTAGTCCTTTGGATACTGATAGGTGTGATATTTGAGCCTTTGAGCTCTTTTAGATAAGCGACAGCCAAGATATCGTTGGGATATAGACTATCAGCTAATAGACTATAAGCCTTAGGATATGAGATACCAGTCTTTAATGCTTCTTTCAAGTGGTCAGGATCGATTGGTGTATCAGCGATCTCTTTGAGATTCTCTAGATTATTGGTCTCAGAGCCAAAGCACAATGTATCGACATCCAAACGTTTAGCTATATCGATAGCGCCTTTTGCAAAGATCGAGGCATTTTGTACAGTATGTACAAAAGGCAGTTCTACAACAAGGTCGACACCATTTTCTAAAGCTGTTTTTGTCTTTGCGAATTTATCCATGACTGAAAGATCACCACGCATCGAGATATTGCCTGACATGATAGCGATGATGATATCGGCACCCGAAAGCTCTCTTGCTTTTTTGATGTGATAGATATGACCGTTATGGAAAGGGTTATATTCAGTAATGATCGCACAAGTCTTCATGAGCATATGATACAATGATAATGGAGATGAAGAAAAGCGGAAAAATACCCCTTTTCAATAATCGCTGCTTTCTATCAGCCTCTATTGAGTAAGAGGAGGCAAGGGACTTATGCTAAATTGTGGCCCTTCAAGATACAAAAATGGCATTTTGCCATGGCAGAAAAATATACTATCATTTTGCAAAGTAATCTTATCTTTATTAATGATCCTATCTATCACTGGTTGTAAAAGGATCGAACATGAACCTATCATCACTGATGATATGGAGATGATCATTGATATATTACCTATCGATCTTGAGGATGTGGTCTCTATAGGTTTTGTTGTCTATGATAAACATAAAGATGGTTATGGCTATCTATACCTAACAATAGAAGATGTGGGTGTAACATCTAAAATAGTCGATAAGATAAGAGAGACTTACGTTTATAAGAAGCCCTACGATGACTTTGTGAATAGACGTTATGATGATATCTCGTTTGGTTCAAACGATGTCACACTTTATCTTAAAAGTACTAATGACGAAGTCTATCTGACACAGGGCGCCAATGGACGCTTGCAAATATGTCACAGTGGGATCAGCTCGATCTACTATTTAAGAGATTATCTATATATGTATATCTATGAAAATATCTTATCATCATCAAATATACCATATGATACGATCATCGATTATGAATATGGTGGTTCCTATCGTGATTATTAAACACCGATCGTTTATGAAGATGAGCAAATTAGGATCGAAGCCGTCGGTATATATGATATTGAAATCGTGAGCGATACTATTGGAGATCTCAAAGAAAACATCGATACATATGGATTGGCGGTATATGATGGTAATAGTTCCATAGATATAAACGATATAAAAGCAGGATCACATAAACTTACGCTCAAAGATAAGATAGGTAATGAGTACTACTTCTATATCGAGATCGATCAGTGACTACTTTTATGTTCGCTTGATGCTATCTGTAATAATTAGGAAATTTATGGCTCTTCTGTAGTATCTATGGGTAATAATTAGATATAGATCATCTAAGATGTATTGATATATCAATGAATATTAGATAATTGTTGATAAGAAAAAAGTCATATGGTATTTTTTCAGTTGTCTAGAA
>CALVCT010000041.1 GCA_944326055.1 uncultured Erysipelotrichaceae bacterium | reverse complement strand
TTATAACTTAGCATAAGTTTCTTCCTCTTTTTTGTTTATATAGCAAAAGAATCGTTGACGCAGATGTAGTCACCAAGGAATGGATCTTTTCCTTTTGGCTCAACAGAGTAAACTGAACAGTTACAATCAGCAACAGGACATTTTCCATTGATATGATGGTGATCACAATGCATGCAAAACTCAACTTTTATTGCTGACATGGATATCAACAATAAACAACTGATCACTAGCCTTTTCATAGGCTGTTCATCCCTCCTTAATGGTATCTAGTTCAGATGATCATCTTTAGCTTCATTATAGATAACAGTAAAGATAAAAAGAAGTGAAAAATAATAGTGACTAATAATTCACATCGCATAATCTCGCGAATTGTTGTGAAGAATGTTAATATTTTAAAGTGAAGTTGGAATATCAAAGAATATTTAAACACTGGTTAAGAAAAGCGAGAAAATCAAAAGGTATATCTCAATTAGTGCTCGCTGATGAAGTAGGCTATGATCGCAGCTATATAACAAAGATCGAGACAACTGCGCTTTCCATAAATTATCACACAGCGTCTGAAATCGTTTCAAAATTTGATCTTGGTCTCATCATCGACCAAGATAAGATCAAAGAGTTTGAAGATGTGTTTTCAAAGTTATATATCGCTACGATGAGCATCGACGATAAAAGTGTTGAATCATGTCATGATTACATCGAAGAAAATAAAGATGAGATAGTTAACTCTTTATGCGCTTATAAATATCGTTTATCTATCTTGTGTTATGACTTATACAAAGGTATTTCCTATGGTGATGATTTGATCTCGGATCTTTTGAAGATAGATGAGAATGGGTTTTTTTCAAACGAGGATAGGCAGATCCTCTATAATCTTATCGGTTATCATCACGCTAGAAAGCGCGACTTCGATACTTCCCATAGCTGGTATATGAAGTCGATGTCGATCGACGCTCACTCACTAGGGTATGCGATGAGCGCCTATAGAGGTACTGTAAGGATCTTACAAGGAGAATCATATGTATCTGCTGTTATGATGTTGGGCGAAGCAAAAAACATCTTTAAAGAATACGGTATTGACCAAAAAGTTTTTGATTGTGATACGCTTTTGGGATATATCGCAAGCAAGATCGAAAGTCACAAAGAAGCATCTGATATCTATAGTGATCTTATAGAAAGATGCAAGGTAAACAATTATCGAGATTTCATTAGATTTGTGACTGCTAAACTCCACAATATCATCGATCTTCAAGATGATGATGAAGTCAAGACGATGATCAGAACTATCAATAGAGATCACTTAGCCAAACTTGATCTAGATCTTTGTTGCACGATCTTATATTACTACTGTAAAAAACGTGATAAAGCTAACTTTCAAAAGTGGTATGACCTTTCTAAGACTTTAAAAGACGATCGTTTAAATAGGGGGCTCATCACCCTTTTTAGAGCCGTCATCGAAAATGAAAGACCACAAGTTGTTGTAAATATAGCTTATGAGGTCATTGAAGCTTGTGATGTCCATTTCGATAAAACAGAGCTATCGATGCTTAAAGCGACATTGCTAGACTATTGGATGAATACCGATATGCGAAAAGAAAGTGCAGATCTGATCTTAGAGGTACTCTATAAGATCCATATTGATCGATATCATCAGGTTTAGAAGTATCAGTTGCCGACAAAAGGAGAAAGCTATGACAGTACGATGGAAATTCTTTTGATATCTAGAGATAAAGAAAAAGGACCTCTCGGTCTTTTGATGCTCGACAAGTCCATTTCCTAACGTTATCGAAGGTCAACCTTTGGAGAAAAGTCGATATGATTAAGTTAGGGGCTTAATACTTGACCGTATATAACGCTAGGAAACACCGACAAAGGAATACCTTTGTCACTAGTATGATACTCCAATATTGGGTTTTCGTCTAGCCAAAATACCAACTTGGAAGCCATCTTAAGATGACTTGAGCCATGATGTAGCTTGTCTTGAAGCCGCCAATGATAGGAAGGAAGATGATGAAGAGAAGACCACAGAGGGCGATGAAAGTGACCAGTGCTTTTTTGAAAGTTTTTTTGTGACGGTCTTCAAGATCATCGTAGATCTCATTTAAGACTTTGACCAAGATGATGATGAGAAAAGGTACACATGGATAGTAGTGATACGCAAAAGAAGTTCGTGTGACAAAGATCCATGGTACAAGTAAGGTCAAAAACATCGTTAGAAGACTGATATCGAAATAGTCTCGTTTTTTGATATTAGTGATAAAAAGGTAAGTGGTAGCGATGATGCCACTGAAAGAGATCAGTGGATTGTTGAAGCAAGAGATCGTTTGAATATAGTCGCTAGAACGTTTGACATAATACCAGATCGGGCGGATATCGAAAAGCCACATATACCATCTAGAAGAGTAGGGGTGCGTGCTTTCAAGGCCAGTATGATATTCGAACATGTATGTGTTATATCTGAGGACTTGATCAAGGAAAGATGAAAGATCAGTCCATCTTTCAGCATACATCGGTACGAATAAGAATGAAGCGGTATAGATGATGAGTGGAACGATGATGAAAAAAAGTACTGACCATAAGAAGAGACAGAAAGTCTTTTTTAAGACCGGTCTTCCTTCCTTTTTTGCCTTTAAAAGATAGCGAAGCTCAAAGAGTACATAGATGATAGCGAGTCCTATCGCACCATATGCGCCCGTCCACTTGGTCGATATCGCAAAAGACATGAAGATACCACTGAGCATGAGATAGATGAAGTGTTTCTTTAGGTCCTTCGTGTAATCGATCTTCAGCGCTCTTATCATAAATAAGAACATCGTCATGATAAAAAAGACACTGAAGGGTTCAAGGGTCGCGATGCGTCCTGTCGTATAATGCATGAAGTCAAAAGAAAACAGTAAGACTACGACATATGACCACTTCTTACTTAAGAACTCTTTAGCTAGAAGATAGATGATAGGAAGCATCAGTGTACTGAAAAGAGCACCGAAAAACCTGAAGCCAAACATATTCGTGCCAAAGATCTTGATACCTAATGCGATGATCGAAGTGCCAAGTAGAGGGTGGACAGCTGTATACATCTTCTGTCCGGAAGCTATCTCTTGAGCATTTCTTGCGTGATATACTTCATCAAAGTAAGTCTCATCCATAAAATCAGGATCTATAGGCAGTGTGTCTTGCTCGTCAAAGATCGCTGTTGCTTCTTGGATCGTTCCATTTGAATAACTGATGATCTCGATTTCGACAGGCTTATCGTCATTTAGTAGCCACAGTTCACTGATGACACCATCTTTGTCAGGAAACTTGATCTTGATATATTCAAAGTCGATCGTCGCTATATCAGCTATCGTATATTTATAATATTCATCTTCGTCAAGTGTATAGATATGTGTATATTCGCCATCTAATGTATCAGAACCTGATATCTCGATATCGCGATAATAGATCTGATAGCGGCCTTTATTCGCATTGTTGTCGCCGATGCCTGCTATCGCTACGATCTTATCAAAACTCTCATCGACTTTGATGATGACTTCTTCATCATCGACTTTTGGATCGAAAGTGCTTGATGCAAGTTTTAATGAACCAAGGTCATAGAAGATGAGAAAGCCATAACACAATGTGATAAGGATGATGAAGAAATGTTCTTTTATCTTCTTGAAGCGTCTTAGAAGTAAAAGGATAGCTATGATCATAACTATACCTAATGACATGTAGATAAACTCGCTATTTTGAAAGATCTTTAATGATAATTCTTGCACGTACTAATTTTAGACTGTCTTTAGATTAATGACAATGGATGAAAGAGATCATCATATGCAAGTTTTATTTTACACTAGTGAATGTCATCTTGGATCTTATGATGAGACTGCGAGCATCACGACAAAGTGAGGATATGTGGCTCATTGCCTATGTCGTGTACAAACAGTAATTAAAGTATTGTTTGACAACTCTTTTCTTTGCCTATAATCCTTAACTTCCCAAGTTTTATAACTAAATAACTTGATCACCCAGATATCCAT
Source organism: uncultured Erysipelotrichaceae bacterium (assembly GCA_944326055.1). GTDB lineage: Bacteria > Bacillota_I > Bacilli_A > Erysipelotrichales > Erysipelotrichaceae > JAHHTG01. The sequence goes on along the minus strand of CALVCT010000041.1, from coordinate 2,523 downwards.
TATGAAATAAGCTGAATTGAAAATCTAAATTCAACTTCAAGACTCGGATCTTGAAATATTGCATTTTCTCTTACAATGACGATGTCTATAGTAACGTGACATCATCTTTTTTGGTGTAATCTAGTTTTTTTGTGTATGATAGAGATGTCAAGAGTAGTATATCAAGGCATACGAAAACTCAAAGAATCATAAGATCTTTTTTAAAAGAAAGACTAGATTCAACTTAGAAGATCGTAGGTCAGTGATAGATGCTGCTAGACGATCTCACTTACTTCTTTTGGAAGTCATGAAGTAAGTAAGGTCTAAGGATGATATCATCCTTAGTTATCTCTTTGATACCTGAGGCTTTAAACCGTGCATATAGCTCAGGATCAAGAAATCGCATAAGCTCGATAGGTGAATGCTTATTGAGCTTTTTTCTTGGACTAGAATTGATGTGTGATAGGACGAGATCTAAAGCCTTTTGAGAGACAAGACCGATCTCATATAGATCACGATCTTTTTCTAGGATATAACGTAGCTCTTCGTGTTTGTTTTCAAGAGATCCTTTTTGATCAGAGCGCATAGGATCGCAATAGAAGACTTTAAATCCTAGTTCTTTTTCAAGATCAGAGATACCATAGAACTCTGAACCTCTATCAGTAAGAAAGATATCGATGATGTCAAAACTATCACCTAATATCGCACTGAGTTTCTTCATACTTTCTTTATCTTTTCTAGTGTGATAAAGGGCATAGATGAAGCCATAGCGCAAGAATTTGAAAGTCTGGATGAATGGTCCACTTATGTCGTTATAGACAGTGTCCATCTCAACGATGAAAGCGTCTTTATCGATCTCTATATATTCTTTAAAGTCATTATAAGATCGGCCGATAAAGAAAGAGCGGTCTTCTCTTTCTTTAAAGCGATTGGTCCGCTTTCTAGTTACTTTACGAGATACTTTTCGTCTTAGATCAAGATCTATGAGATCAAAGCCAGCCTCTTTGAATAGACCAGCCGCTATATAGTTATAGATCGTCTTGATACAGACGCCTATCTCATCTTGATGTGAGAGATAGACTTGTTCGATCGACTGCCCATTCTTGATAGGTCTCACAATGATCTCCCCGATCCTTTTTATCTCCTCTAAGGATGTATTGAAACCTTCTCTTAAGCGGATCAACTCTTGGCGGTAAGCTATCTCAGCATCTGTGGCGTCATAGAAGTATTTATCAAAGCGACAGCTACTATAATGATCGCAACCATTGCAGGCACCAGGTGTCCTATCTCGACGCTTGCAGATGAAAGATTTATAGTCAGGACATTCTTTAGTACACTTTCGACTATGTCTGCACTTAGGATAATTGACACATTCAAGAGGGAGTCTACATCCATGCTTCAAGATCCTGTGCAATCTGATCTCTTTGCCTATGGTCGACTTATCCTTATTCAATGTCATAGCGATCTTTTAGTTGCACCGTTTATGATGCCTTTTTGGATGATAGCTCTATCTTCCAGTGTAAGGTGCTTATTCTTATTGGTTGCCATTTCTCTCTCCTTTCTTAGCAGCACCTATCTAGTTTGATTGTAAGATAAAAGGCAACTAGAAGTATTGAACAAGTAAAAGAAACTTATGAAAGTGTGAAGTTGAATTTAGATTTTCAATTCAGCTATTTCTTCAATAAGCATCTTTCTGTAAGTTTGTATTGTAAAGGCTTACATATTGATATATACTGAAGCTGAGGAAGGGGGGAAGGGGCTTATGTTAAGTTACAATCCTCATAGATACAGAAACGGCATCATAGGGTAGTTGATCTATTCATGTTTTGTACATTTTTAGTTTATTTCAACAGATAATTCAAACCACTGAGTGCGAAATTTTAAGCCAAATTTACTAGATGAAATTCATTACTAAATATACTTACAAGTCTGTTTTTGATTCGTATCGAAAAAAAGAAGAGAGTTTTTACCTTCTTGATAAACAATACGTATTCGGAAGTGACAGTAGAGTAAAAATATTATTACTGCGTGTTTTGCACGCAGTAATAATCGTTATTGCGATTAGCTTATATATGCTAATTCATCATAATATAATAATCGATATGTTATATAATGCAAATATCGATATTTTCACAATGTATAAAGTATTGCTTTATACATTTATATTTGTCATCTATATAAAAGGCGCAAATTGTATATATGATATTCTAGTTTCAAAGATAATACCAGAAATATTCAATGAAATAAAAGGGTATGATAGCTAATTATTCTGCTATGAAATAGCAACTCTATAACTAATTTATTTGCATTATGGCATCCCATGGCCATCCCGACTATCGTCGCCATTTTAACGCTTGAAGTGGGTACGCTAGATCGTACCATTTCGCTTCTATTTCTCAAGACACATAAAATAATTTGAATCCCTATTTGCACAGTGTGCATGAGCGATCTATAATTTGAGTGGTCGATCTATGATGATCGACTATCAATGATCGTTTAAGTGGATAACAGTATCATTGGCTTGGCGGCTTTTCTTACTGTTAT
>CALVCT010000040.1 GCA_944326055.1 uncultured Erysipelotrichaceae bacterium | reverse complement strand
TTGACCAATCTTTCAGATCGCTTAGAAAGACGCTATAAAAAAGAAGATCAGGTCTACCTGATCTATGATCCTAGATTCATCTAAAAAAAGGAGGCGATCAAATGCCTCCTTGTTTTTATACTAGTTTGAAGAATTCTTCAATGACACCAGTGTAATCACCATTACATACTAAATGGTGGTTACCGATAGGCTCATTTGTGAAATAATCTAGACCATCTTCAAGATGGACTTCGATCTGTGTCCTACATAGTGCTTCTTCATGCAAGTCTTTGACGATCTCGCCTTTTTGAGCGAAATGGCGTGATAGATCACCTGAACACTTGAAGACCGTGCACTCACCAAGTGGTACATCACCTGCGATAGCCACACCGAGACCTGATTCATAATGTGTCATCAATTTGTATTGGCAAGGCATCGTTACAGGTAAAGTGCAGTGTGCAAAGACCATATTGCCATCTTTCTTATTGATACGGCTAGGATTGCACATAAAGACTGGCTTGCCACTAAGTTCTCCTAAAATGACCATTGAAATGAGTGATGGCATATCGCCCTCACATCCACCATAGACGCCTTGCGCATTAAGGATCGCTAGTCCAAGACAACCTGTATTCTTGATCGGCTCTAAGAGATCGAAACATCTAACAGTAAGTGCTTGTAGATCGTATTTATCTTTGATACGTGCAAAAGCGCCATAGATATCAAGAGCTTTCTCTAGTTCATCTTTGTTGAAGTCGTGAGCTTTAAGATCTTTTGTGAACTCGTTCTCTTCATAGCCACCTTTAGCTATCTCTTCGAAAACTTCATCCATCGAAACGTTCACGATCTCCATGCCTGATACTTCAACAAGTTTCTGAGCATCTACGTTCGATGAGATGAGCCAATCACTTGATTTACCAAGAGCTCCTAGTCTGAAACCTTTGAGTTTCTTTAGTGCAACTTTGGCTTTGAGCATATCTTTGATACGGACGGCAGCTTCATCGACATCTCCATGTAAGATGCAACCTTTACGGCCTTCTTGTTTGAGATAGGACAGGATTTCCATCGAAGCTGCCAGGGAGTTGTTCTCGCCTGTCGTCATGATGATGATCGGATCCTCAAGTTCATCGATCGTTGCTTTGAACTTACCTTCAGTTCCACCACCGCCGATGAAGACGACTTCTGGCGCACCAGCGACTTTCTCATCGACATGGAAAGTGATATCTGCTTTCTTTCCAACTTCATTTAAATAAGCAATGTTTTCATCTGAACGTTTTTGACGATCAGAATTCATGCTTAGATAATACTTGACATTAACATCCATTTTGAATCTAAACCTCCGTGACCCTATCATAACATGAACTTACAAGATTTTTATTTGCAAAATGCAATAAAAAAATGGCGAAGGAAATGGGATTCGAACCCATGCGCCGATATTCTCGACCTATTGGTTTTCGAAACCAACCCCTTCAGCCTCTTGGGTATTCCTTCGCAGCCCCTACATTATACAGAATCGTTTCACATTTGTGTAGTCTTTTATCACACGATACCTTGTGCCATCATCGCTTCGGCTACTTTCATGAAACCAGCGATATTGGCTCCTAAAACAAGATCACCACGATGACCATATGCTTCTGCTGTTTTAGAGGTTGTCTTATAGATATCCTTCATGATCTTCTTAAGACGCTCATCGACTTCTTCAAATGACCATGAAAGTCTGATCGAATTCTGCGACATCTCAAGGCCTGATACAGCTACACCCCCTGCATTTGCCGCCTTAGCAGGACCATATAAGATGCCATTATCATGGATGAACTTCTGAGCAGCTTGCGTGCATGGCATGTTCGCGCCTTCAGCGATCAAGATACACCCATTTTCTTTTAATGTTTTGGCGTTATCTAGATCAAGTTCATTTTGTGTTGCACAAGGTAAGGCGATGTCACAACTGACGTTCCAGATCCCTTTTGACCCCTCTTGATATCTTGCGTGCGGATGGTCTTTATCTAAATATTCCCTGATCCTCTCTCGTCTTACTTCTTTTATCTCGATTATGCGATCGATGTCTATACCATCTTCATCATATACATAGCCATTAGAGTCAGACATAGCCAAGACTTTCATGCCAAGTTCTATAGCCTTCTTAGCAGCATATATAGCTACATTGCCACTTCCAGAGATCACACACTTTAAGCCTTCAAGACTCTTTCCTTCTTCTTCAAGCATCGCTCTTACAAAATAAAGCAGACCAAAACCCGTTGCTTCTTTCCTGACAAGTGAACCTCCGTAACTTAATCCTTTACCAGTAAGGACCCATGATGAAGTGTTAGTCAACTTCTTATAGGTACCATATAGATAACCTATCTCTCTAGCGCCAACACCAATGTCACCGGCTGGCACATCAGTAAAAGGCCCGATATGGCGGTAAAGCTCCATCATAAAGCTTTGACAGAAGCGCATGACTTCCGCATCGCTCTTACCATGCGGATCAAAGTCAGAGCCGCCCTTTCCACCTCCCATCGGAAGTCCAGTCAAAGCATTCTTGAAGATCTGCTCAAAACCCAAAAACTTGATGACACTAAGATCAACGCTTGGGTGAAAACGTAGTCCTCCTTTATAAGGCCCGATGGCACTATTGAATTCAACACGATAGCCACGATTGACTTGTACGGTGCCATTATCATCGACCCAAGGTACTCTGAACATGATGACCCTTTCCGGTTCACATAAACGCTCGATAATGTTTTCTTCAAGTAACCTATGATGTCTATCTAATGCTGGTCTGATACTTTCTAATACTTCATCGACAGCCTGGATGAATTCTTTTTCACCCTTATTGTGCATATATATCTTTTCTTTCAATACATCTAATTCCATGATCCTGCTCCTTTTCTTTATTATAGCGAAAAAATCAAGCATAGTCATATCTTTCATAAATATGTAAGCAAAGAATAAATATGAAAATAATTTTCATAAAAAAGTTATTGACATAGCAAAATAGCTTGCTTTATATTATGAACACATTGATGAATAAGAAAAGTATTCTCAAAAGACTTACTAGCGAGTCTGGCACGGTGGAAGCAGACAGAGGATATGAGAAGAAGCGCTCTTAGGAGATGTTGGGGCGAACCTTAGTAGCTCTGACCGTGTAATCTGCGTTAAAGATCAGAGTTGGCTCTTTCCCTAAGAGCAAATAAAGTGGTACCGCGGTCTCAAGTCGTCTTTATGTTTAGACGACTTTTTTCTTATTCAAGACAAGGAGGAAGAAATGAAAAAGTTAGTAATGATCTTAGTACTATTAGTTTCTCTAGTAGCTTGCTCAAGCACAGAGAACGATACCGCATCGACTTGGAGCGATGAACTTATGAGCAGTGACGTCATCGTCGTTGCTACATCACCGGATTATCCGCCATATGAAACGATAGATGAGGAGACTGGCGAGATAACAGGTTTTGATATTGAGATGTTTGAGGCGATCGCTGATATGCTAGGTGTCGAAGTCCAATGGCAAGCTATGGAATTTTCAACTATCGTCTCAGCGGTCCAAACAGGTCAAGTCGACCTTGGTGTCTCAGGTTTCAGTTACGATCCAGAAAAACAAGTCCTCTTCTCTGAGCCATATTATACATCATCACAAACGATACTTTATTTAGCTGAGGATGGATATACAAGTATCGATGATCTAAGTGGCAAGACTGTTGCGGCACAACTTGGAACGACTTGTTATGATCTATTAAGTAGCTATGAGGATATCGAAACAGTAACAGGCACAGATGCCGCTGTACTTGTCGAAGCTTTGCGTACTGGTGCTTATGATGGTGTATGTCTTGATACACCAGTAGCTCAAAACTATTGTGCCAACGATGACAACTTTGCGATGCTAGAACCGATAGCTGAGGATAGTTATTCGATCATCGCTAGTAGTGACCATAAACTTCTGATCGATAAGATCGACGAGTGTCTAGCTGAATTCTTACAAACACAAGAATATACAGATCTGTTAGCTAAGTGGGGCATATGATGGATCTTAGTGCGATTCTCACACTAGACAACTTCTTATATCTCTTATATGGGGCAGCGATGAGCCTTGGGATAGCGGCTATCGCTGTCTTAGGAGGTATAACGATCGGCATCATCATCGCTATCTTTAAATCATCAAAGAAGAAGATACTCAAGATCATCGGCAATATCTATGTCGAAGTCATCAGAGGAACACCAATGTTACTGCAGATCCTCTTCTTCTATCTTGGCATACCTGTTATCTATCGTATGATCTTAGGATCATCACTACGTGTTGATATCTACATCTGTGGTATCTTAGCTATGGCTCTCAACTCAGGTGCCTATTGTGCTGAACTCATCAGGTCAGCGATCGCTTCTATCGATAAAGGGCAAAGAGAAGCTGGTATCTCATTAGATCTTAAAGAAAGTGAGATCATGCGCTATATCATCTTGCCTCAAGCGATAAGACGGATTATCCCACCACTTGTTTCTGAGTTCATCACCTTGATCAAGGATTCATCACTTCTAGGAACGATCGGTGTCATGGAACTTCTCAACCGAGCTAAGATCATCGGTACTAATTATTACAATTATCTTATACCACTACTTATGGCCAGTGCGATGTATCTAGTGATGACGATCTGTATCTCATATCTCTCAAGAGCATTAGAAAGGAAGCTCTCATGATAAAAGCAGAAAACTTAGTCAAAGACTTTGATGGCGTCAAAGCTCTCAACGATGTATCTTT
>CALVCT010000039.1 GCA_944326055.1 uncultured Erysipelotrichaceae bacterium | reverse complement strand
AGCACGACATAGAGATAGCGCTCAAAATCCATAAGATCACCTTTATATGTCCTAAAAGCCCGATACATCGCGATCAGTCCTTCTTGATATAGATCGTCATACTCTAAGCGATATTCACGTCTTTGGCCCCTATAGAAGCGCATAGCCATCTTTTGGATCATCTTATCATGTTCCTTGATGACATCTTCAAACCTTCTCTCTTGTCTTTGTAATAACTCTTCCATGTCTAAACTATAAAGCGCACTCAAAAGGACACAGACTCAAGTTAGAGAACACACTGGACCAGCAATATCAACTTATCAACAATCACTGTGGAAAGACATCAGTTGCCATCTTATGCAAGTCACCACCAATTGATATAGTGATCAAAGAACTAAAGACGATGATCTTTTTACATATCAAAAATATTGTAATAGAGGTACAGAATAAACTACCCCGGGTCAAGACCTGAGACAGGACCACTCCGATGCCTGTCTCACTTGCCTTGCAAGCGGGGTATTTCATCTTCGCTCAGATCACTTGAAAAGATATAATTGATGATACTCTTCGCAATCTTTTCCTTGATCTCTTACATACTCTTGAATTACTTTCTCATTATTATTCTTGCCAACTGTTCCGACAAAATATCCGTCAGACCAAAATTGTGCTCCCCATAATGCTTTCTTGACTTCTGGACACTCGAGGAATATTTGCCTTGCAGTGATCGATTTGATGATCTTGATTATCTGCGACGGAGCATAGTTTGGAAGGCTTTGTACCAAGAAATGGACATGGTTCTTGTCAGCGCCGATCTCCAAAAAGCGAATGTAATCATAACGTAATTCTATCTCAAGGCAAATATTCTTAAGATGTCCTTCTACATCGTCAGAAAAGACAGTCCGACGGTATTTTGCCGGACAGACAAAGTGATAGACAAGATTGCTTACGTTATGTGACAAGTGAAAATAGTCGCTGTTTCTAGAGTTCAAGTGATCTTCGCCTTTCTTGGTCTATTATACCATTTCGTGGTATGGTCCAATGGACCATAAGACCAAGAAAGCCTTACGCAGCTAGCTGCGGGGAATTATACCCTATATTGATTCAATAGTCGTTTGTCATATGCTAAAATGAATCTCGTTATGCTAGAACTTCACGATATAAGAAAAGAATATAAGACAAAAGACTTGAGACAGATCGCTTTAGATGGCGTATCTGTGAATTTCAGAGATAATGAATTCGTAGCTATCCTTGGGCCAAGTGGCTCTGGCAAGACGACGATGCTCAATATCATCGGTGGTCTAGACCACTATGATAGTGGTGATCTTATCATCGATCATATCTCGACAAAACGCTATAAAGATAAAGACTGGGATTCTTATCGTAATCATACGATAGGCTTCGTTTTTCAAAGCTATAATCTCATCATGCACCAAACGATCTTAGCTAATGTCGAACTAGCTTTGACGATCAGTGGTGTCTCAAAGAAAGAAAGGAAAGAAAGAGCGCTCAAAGCCCTTGATGAAGTCGGCCTCAAAGAACAAGCCCATAAGAAACCTAACCAGCTCAGTGGTGGCCAGATGCAAAGAGTCGCGATCGCTAGAGCTCTTGTCAATAAGCCACGCATCTTACTAGCTGATGAGCCTACAGGAGCTCTAGATTCAACTACGTCAGTGCAGATCATGGAACTGCTCAAAGAAGTGGCTAAAGATCGACTGGTCATCATGGTCACACACAATCCCGAACTTGCTCAAGCTTATGCTACACGTATCGTTAAAGTAAAAGACGGCAAGATCATCGATGATACAGATCCTTATTTAGAAGAAGAAGCTGAGACGACACATAAGAATCTTGGCAAGTCATCGATGAACTTCTTTACAGCTCTCTCCCTCTCCCTATCGAATTTAAGGACCAAGAAAGCACGTACCTTGCTGACAGCTTTTGCTGGCAGTATCGGGATCATCGGTATCGCCCTTATCTTATCTTTATCGACTGGTGTCAATGACTATATCAGCTCGATAGAAGAAAATACACTGAGCGAATATCCTTTGATGATCCAAAGTTCGGGCTTTAATTTTGGGGCGATGATGGAAGATGCGATATCTTCAAATATCGAAGAAAAAGAAGATGAAGAAGTCGGCGTCAGTAAAGTCATCACCAGCATGTTCACAAAGATCGGCTCTAATGACTTAAGAGCACTAAAGACACAGCTTGAAGAAGACAAGGACTATCTCGATAAGTATGTCAGGGCTATCGAATATAGCTACGATATAGAACCAACGATCTATAGCGCGAATACCGAAGACATCCACAAAGTCCATCCTGATGAATCTTTCAATAGTATCGGCCTTGGTTCTAATGCTTCATCAAATACCATGATGTCTTCGATGATGTCCACGAACATCTTCTATGAGCTCCCTAAAGAAGAAGAGCTATATATCGATCAATATGACGTCAAAAAAGGTCGTTGGCCTAAAAGTTATGATGAATGTGTCTTGGTCTTATCAAGTAGTGGTAATGTCTCTGATTTTATCATCTACGCCCTAGATCTTAGAGATTATAGTGAGATGCAAGAGATGATCAATGATTTCGCTAATGACGAAGTAGCTAAAGAAGTCGAATTTGATGATTATACATATGACGACTTCTTAGGCAAATCTTTCAAGATCATCTTGCCAAGTGATCTTTATGAATATGATGAAGATCATGATATCTATATCGACAGATCAGATGATGAAGAGTATATGAAAGAGGTCATCAGTCAAGCTGAAGATCTAACGATCGTTGGTATCGTCCAAGCTAAAGAGGATGCTAGCGCAGCGATGCTAAACAGTGGCATCAATTATACAGCCGATCTCTCATCTTATGTGACAGAAAAAGCTCTTGCGTCAGACATCCTAAAAACACAGCTTGCTGACCCTGATACCGATGTCTTCAGTGGTCAACCATTTGGTAGCGACGAAAAGACAGATATCGATATCTCATCTTTCTTCAGTATCGATGAAGAGATGATGGCTTCAGCCTTCGGTGTCGATAGTGAAGTACTCAAAGAGGCACTGAGCGATCTTGATACAAGCGACTTCGATCTTGGTCTTGATGATATCATCAAGCTCGATATGAGCGATCTTTTATCTGGTATCGAAGATGCCAAGCTCATTGAAGCAGCTGAATCAAATATCACAAAACTAGTCAATAACTTCACCTCTTGGCTAGCTATACGCATGGAAGAACCTACTTTCTGTGATGACTATCCTTCGATCTGTGCCATCATCGATCAGAATACTTCGACGGTCCAAGAGACTGATACACCTGATGAACCTTCAGTCCCTATCGAAACCGTCGATCCTACTGGTCCTGCTGTTGAACTCTCTGAGCTCTTTGATGCCTATCTAAAAGCTAATCCAACAGTCCTAACGGATACAGCGATCTCATTTTTAGAAGATGCAGGCATCTTTAAGACGCTAGAGCGCAATGCTCAAAGGATGATAGAAAAGATCGCTCCTGAACTTGAAGAAGCGATCATCTCAAATATCCAAGAGCTGATGACTGGCATGATGGATGAGCTAGCTTCAGTCTTCCCAGATGCGATCGAAGTCGACAGCGATAAGATGATCAAGGCTTTCAAGCTTGATTTCAGCGCCGAAGAATTATCGGAGATCATCACAGCCCAAATGGCAGATGCTAGTGCCACTTATGAAAACAACCTCAAGAAGCTTGGCTATCTTAATGAAGATGATCCGTCTTCCATCGATATCTATCCAAAAGACTTTGCCTCAAAAGATGCAATACTTGATTATCTTGATGACTATAATGCCAAAATGGAACAAGAGGCCCCTGAAAAAGTCATCTCCTATACAGACTACGTCGGTACCCTCATGTCATCAGTCACGACGATCATCAATGTCATCAGCTATGTCTTGATAGCTTTTGTCGCCATCTCGCTTGTTGTATCTAGTATCATGATCGGTGTCATAACTTATATCAGTGTCTTAGAACGCAAGAAAGAGATCGGCATCTTAAGAGCTATCGGTGCTTCAAAAGGCAACATATCCGCTGTCTTCAACGCAGAGACCTTCATCATCGGCCTTTTGAGCGGACTTATCGGTGTTGGTATCAGTCTTTTAGCGCTCTTTCCAGCTAACGCCATCATCCATTCGATCGCCCAGACCAACGATGTGAATGCTAAACTGCCTATGGTCGCTGCTATCGCTCTTATCACACTTAGCGTGATATTGACGCTGATAGGTGGTATCATACCATCAAGGAAAGCTGCTAATAGCGATCCTGTCGAAGCATTACGCACAGAATAGGAGAAAAGAATGAAACGTGCAAAGATCGAGATATGTTGTGGAAACATCAATGATATCGTCAATATCCAAGGACTGGACTATGACCGTATCGAACTGAACAGTGCCCTTGAGCTTGGCGGTCTCACCCCAAGTATCAACACTCTCAAAGAAGCAAAGAAGCTCACTGACAAACCTATCATGTGTATGGTCCGTACTAAAACTGGCGACTTTACATATACGCAAGCTGAAAAAGAAGTCATGTATGAAGATGCTAGACTCTTACTTGAAAACGGCGCTGATGGTATCGTCTTTGGTTTTTTAGATGATCAAAAAAGGATCGATGTCGAAGCTTTGAAGATCATGCGTGAGATCACAAGAGGTAAAGAACTCGTCTTCCACAAAGCTTTCGATCTCATCGAAGACAAGATCGAGGCTCTAAAGATCCTCATAGAGAACGATGTCGATCGTGTACTCCTCATGAACGAAAGCGGTGAAGAGTTATTTGATGCCGCTAAACGCATCGGTGAGTATATGGATATGTTTGAAGGAAAGATCCAACTGCTGCCAGGAGGAGGCGTAAATGAGGGCAACATCTTAAAGATCCTCTCTTTAGCTAAGACCGGACAAGTCCATGGTACCTTCAAAGAGACCCTTAGTCACGATGGCCTTGAGCACATCGAAGTCTCAAGGCAGCGCGTCAAAGATGTCATAGAGATCCTAAGCAAAGAAGACTAGTCAGAAACGATGAGATGAAAAAAACTGCTCATATTCTTGCTTAGTCTTTTAGCCATCGTCTTTATCTACACACTAAACAGCGCGATAAGATCTGGCTTTTCCTATAATAATCTGAGATATCTATCATCCATAGTCATCTTGATGATCGCTTTTTCTTATAAGCTTTATAAAGTGACACGGCCAGATTATAGAGCAAATGACAAAGAATTTAGGTTGACGCTCTTTGCGCTTTTAGCTGGCTTATTACTCGGATACATACTGATACGTGTGACATTGATATTGATGTGACAGCTAGTACGCTATGATCTTTAGCGAGAATCGACAAGTATTTTTGCCCCTAAGTGTAGCGTACATAGTGGTGATAGAGTAAAATAGACTTATGAGGGGGTAATGTCTCATGTTGGATAAAAGACTCGAAAAGAAGATCAAGCTCTATTACATCTTATTGAATATAAAGACGACACTTATCTGGTGTGCTGTCTTGATCCCGATGGCTTATATCATCTTGTCTTTTATCGACGACACTTATCTTGAAGCTAAAGAAGGCTATTTCTTAGCAATGATCGTGATGATCACTTTGATCGTCATCTATGTCTTTTTAGCTATCTATGCATCGCGCAAGACGGCAAATATGAAAAAGGATCCTGACTATCAAGAGATCGAAAACAAGATCAGCTCGGTCTTTATCGATAAGTATGATGAAGATGATGAAGTGAGCCTTGTCGACATCCATAAAGCGACTAAAGCTTCTAAAAATAAAGATATCGACGTCTTTAAGATCTTTAAGATCAAAGAGCCCAACATCACACTGTATATCTTAGCTCTTGTCTTTATACCGCTCCTTATCATGATCACACTTTATCTGCCGCGCTTCATAACGCACAAAGGCCTCATCGATCAAAAGACCGAAAAAGCTGCTATCGTGATCGATGATCTAAAAGAAGCTTTTAAAGACGACGTCTATCAGATCTATTATGATGATCCAAGAGAAGAATATTATGAATATGGCTATTACTTCTCAGCGTACATGGACTATGAGATGGATACCTATCTCATGGTCTCGATCACAGAAGACGGTATCGTTGACTACCTTTCTTACTATATCGATGTCGATCCATATGCAGACACTGAAGAGACTTTGACTTTTATCCAAGACGAATTAGATCGCTACTATACACTATTAGAAAAGACTGATCTTGATGACAAGTTCAAAGTTAGACCTGAACTTACTGACGCCTTTATTGAAGGATTCCGCGAAGAATACGGTACGGGCGATGCTACTGTCACAGTAAGTCTTGGCGACAGCTATATGGCTTATAATGCCTATGAGTCAGAATATGGCGACTATGGTACCTATACATATTCGATCACAAACTATAACTATTAAAGAGGCGTAAAAAGACCTCAAGTGGACAACTTAGGTCGACACCTCTTTTTTAGATAGCATAAAAATAGCTCAATATCAAAGTAGGATCAAATCTTATTCTATCGATCTGCTTATATCGAATGATCAAAGATGGATATGACAAACATTGAAAAGAGGGCAAGCCTTAGCTTGCCTCATGTCTTTGCCTACTCTTTTTATTACATTTCAGTATATCTTTCGATCTCTTCAGCAGTATTCAAGATATTACTGGTCTTATAGATATAGATGATCTTAAGGATCGAGACGACGATCATGATGATACTAGCGACAAGTGTGATCATAGCCGCAACAAGTGGCATAGGCATGAGCATGATCACTCCTAACATCAATATCGCGATCCCGATAAGATCATAAGTCCAAAGTCGTTTCCATTTATTAGCTAAGACTACATCATAGGGACTGATTATCACACTATGGGCTTTGAACTCGTAGTAATCTGAAGCTAGAGTTATCGCTACCGTTATGATCCAAAATGTTAAGACGACACCTATGATACCAAATAAGCTATCTTGAACGACAGCACTTTTCGCAAATACGATCATCAATAGCGATATACCAACGGTTATGATACGTAGCCAAGCTGATGTCTTATAGTTCTTTTCATACTTACCAAGCATGAAAAGGATGACAAGATAAGCCACATTAAGCCCAGTACTTAAGAGTCCTACGATATCAAATGTGATCGATACTGTGCTTTCATGATCGTCACTTGTAAATAATCCTGTGATAAAGATCGCTATTGCCAGATAGAACAAGTACTTGATCCATTTACTTAATTCTGCAGTTGACATAAGCATGCTCCTGTTTTTTTATTATATCATCATTCATGGTTGATAAATATCTTATCGCCAATTTCCAATACCGTATCACCATCAGGCACGATATACTTATCCATTCTTTGGATCATGACGATAAGACAGCTATCTCTAGCGATATCTTTGATCTTATTGCCGCTCTTGATATCATCTTTCGTAATGACCTTCTCTTTAAGTGTGAAGTCATCATCAGCTCTCTTTAGAGCACTGAGCATCACCCGGTCATCTTTAAGCAGGACTGTGTCACCATTAGGGATGATATCTTTATCAGCTCTTTTGATGTTGACGATGAGAGATGATGGTGGAAGTGTGATATCCTTGATCATCTTTCCCTCATACGCATGTCCCTCTGCAATAGCGAATTCAATATAATTCACAGGCTTCTCCTCAACATAGTCTGTAAAAGTACGAAGGACATCATCTTTCTCATCGATCATCTTGAGTCTTCGTGCGACATATGGTAATAAGGTGCCTTGTAATGTGATCGATAACAAGACGACGATGAAGACGATATGAAAGATATCGTGATCAAGATAGGCAGGATCTAAGACTGCTTGGATCGCAAAAACGATCGAAGCAGCACCTCTAAGCCCACTAAAAGAGACCAAGATCTTCTGCGCTTTAGACCCACCAAAAGGTGCTAAGAGTAAAAAGACGACTGCTGGTCTAGCGATCAGTGTCATAAAGATCATGATCGCAATAGCTACCCAAAAGACATCGAGCATCCTTGAAGGGAAAGATAAGATGCCTAAGAGAAAGAACAGTATAGCTTGCATATTAGTCGTGATACCATCAAAGAAAGGTACGAGTACCACATTCTCTTTTAACTTAGCATTACCTAAGATGATACCGATGATATAAACGGCTAAAAAGCCATTGCCCGAAAGCAAAGAGCAGCCAGCATATGACGCTAAGATGACAGCCAAGATGAAGATAGACTCGATACCAGAGGTATCAAAACGATAGTTCTGCATGATGACTTTAGCGATAAGACCGATACCAAAGCCAAAAGCTAGGCCAAAGAATAGTTGTCCAAAAAGGACAGCTGCTATATCACCAACTGAAACACTAGAACCCATCGCTACTAAAATGACGACGGTCAGCATATAGGCAAAAGGATCGTTACTTCCCGACTCGACTTCTAAAAGCGGTGCCGTGTCTTCTTTGAGCGCCAATTTTCGCGAACGCAATATCGAAAACACGCTAGCTGCATCAGTCGAAGCTAAGACAGCTCCACATAGTAGTCCTTCAAGTAGTGTCATACCTAGGAAGAAATGCGCAAAGACACCAGTCAAAAGAGCCGTCAATATCGTTCCAACACTCGATAATAAGACCGCTTTAGAAATAATAGGTCTAGCTGAACGAAGATTCGTCTCAAAGCCCCCTGTAAACATGATGAAAATAAGTGCTAAGGTCGCAACATCTCTAGCTATTTCATAGTCATCGAAAGCGATCTTGAAGATGCCATCGCTTCCCATCAGCATTCCCAAAACGATGAAGAGCAGTAACGATGGTACTCCGACCCTTCCAGACAACTTCTTTAAAAGCGAACAGACTAGAAGTACTACACCAATAAAAAGTAAGAGTTTATCCATACATACATTTTACATGATATGTCAAGGTCTATAAAATTCATAGGAGCACAGTGATCTTTGATACATCTTTTGATCACTTAGATATCGATGATATCGAGCACTTCATGCAAGTCTTTGATATGATGATCGATAGCTAGATCAGTACCTTTATCATTAGGATCATAGAAGCAGGTGATGATCCCACTATCGATACCACCATGCATATCAGAGCTAAGTGAGTCACCGATGATCATGATCTCATCCTTTGAAGCATCTAGGTCCTCAAAGACTTTATCAAAAAATCTAGTATCTGGCTTTTCATAACCCACCACTTGCGAGATATAGATATGATCGACAAGTTCACCGATATGTGAACGTTCTAGTTTTTTAGTCTGAGCAGTTAACGTACCATTGGTAGTAATACACTGAATAAGCTTTCCTTTGATCTTTTTTAGTATCTCTAATGCGTCATCACGATAGACTATCGTATCGCCAAGACGCAATTGATAGGCTTCATTGAATGATTCAGCTAAATTCTCATCGATGCCATGTAGCCTAAAAAAGTCACAAAAGCGCTTGATCAATATCTCACTTTTAGTCAGTTCTTTTCTTTCAAGCTTTTGCCAATAGCTCTCATTGATCGCGGAATATTCTTCGATCATCGAAGCTGTACATTCACCTAAGCCAAAGTCTAAGAATAATGACTTTAAAGCCGCCTTTTCTGCCTTTTTGAAATCTATGAGCGTATCATCTAGATCCCAAAGCAATACTTTGATCTTACTCATCTTTCAAAAACGGCGCAAAGTATAATCTAGCACTACGTGACATCTCTTTAGAGAAATCACTTTCATATTTGAATTCCATGAACTTCTTTAGAGTATCTTTATAGTCTATCTCCTTATCAGTCTTGATAAAATGGCCTTCGTAGTACTTCTTGTGGTCAGCTGCACTTTGGATATGATAAGCATCTTGATGGACGATATACCCCTTAGCAAATCTTCTTGGCTTGCTCCTATCCTTCGCTTTTGCGTCAGGATAGCCTATCACTAGCATGCAAGCTGGCACTACTTCATCTGGCAGTTCCAAGAGGTCTTTGACGATCTCGTGTCGCTCGATCACATCCCCGATATAACAAGACCCTAAGCCTAGGCTTTCGGCAGCTATGACCATATTCTCAGCTGCGATGTTCGCATCCGACAAAGCCAACCAAAGATCACCTAATCGTGGCTCTCTAGGCTTTAAGCCATAAGCGCGATATAGATCGTTCCACCTTCTGTTATCAGCGACAAAGACCAAGACCAAAGGCGCTTTAGTAAGCCACATTTGTGAATCGCAAGCCTTAGCTAAGACTTCCTTCTTTCTCTCATCTTTGACTTCGATGATACTATAGAACATTTGGCAGCCAGCTGTTGGAGCTTCAAAAGCCGCTTCATAAAGAAGATCTTTTACATCATCATCGATCTTCTTATCCAAGAAAGTGCGAACGCTCTTTCTTTCTCGCAATAGATCCATCACTTCCATATCTTTCACCCTTCCTCTTTCACATCACGATCTGCATCGCTATCTTCGATCTTATCTGAGTATCTGATGATAAGCTTCTTTGCGATGAACTCAAATAGACACATTGTTAAACCGACTGTGATCGAGATATTGAAACATAGTATCAGTATAAACCAAAGCTTCAATATTAAGAAAGTATCAATGATGATAGATAACGTTGAAATCAAATTGATGATGATAGAAAAGGTACACGATATAGTGAAGATCATATGAAAGTACCCACTGTCACGATACTGGCTTCAAGATGGTAATATAAGACTAAGAGGATATGTTTGGGCTCATTGTTGAAAGACTTTCTTGACAAGTGCTCAAGATGGCCGCTTTTATAATACTCGCATATAAAGTAGGCCTATGTCACATGAGTTTTCTATCTGCTTTATAAACTATCGCTTCCTTAAGCCATAGATCATATCACTTTCAATAAAAAGATAAATGTTCTATCATATATGTGTTAGTTACAACTAACAGGAGGTATCAAAATGAAATTAGTATATGCATCAAGGACAGGAAATGTCGAAAGCCTAGTAAACAAACTTAACGCTGATGCCCTAAACATCAATGATGCGGATGGTATCGCAGAAGATTATATCTTAGTCACTTATACAGACGGCGCAGGTGAAGTACCATTTGAAGTCGATGAATTCTTGGCGAAGAATCAAGCACATCTCAAAGCTGTCATCGCCTCTGGTAATATGGCTTATGGTGATGATAACTTCTGCAAAGCAGGCGAGATCATCGCTGATAGCTATGGTGTACCACTGCTTTATAAAGTCGAAGATGACGGTACAGATGAAGATATCGCTAAGATAGCTGAGCTCATTTGATGAAGTGGCCGTGCAAGAAGCACGGTCTTTTCTTATAATAGAACTATGATAACTGTAGATGATCGAAGGATCGAGATCTTCATAAGCCACAAAGTCGATATGATGCCGCTTATCATCACTGTCGATGATAAAGATGGTAAGATGATCTCAGAGCTGAATAAAAAGTTAACTGAGCGCCCTTTTATCTTAGCGTGTATCAAAGATATATCTTGGATGGATGAATTATCACCTTGGCCAGCTAAGGCCTTATCGAATAGGGAAGATAGTCCCAAAGGAGATGCAGATAGTTTTCTAACCTATATCATCACTAAAGCCATACCAGCGATCAAGACTTATCTTTTAGAAAAACATAATGTCACTATCGATAGATACTTTATAGCTGGCTATTCGATGGCAGGCCTTTTTGCGCTATACAGCACTTATAAAAGTGATATCTTCACTGGCTTTATCAGTGCCTCAGGATCTCTTTGGTATGAGGGTCTTTTAGACTTCATCAAGACACACGCCATAAGTAAGAAGATCAAATACGCATATTTCTCGCTCGGTAATAAAGAAGCACATACTAAAAATAAGCTTCTAAGTACAGTTGAAGAACGCACAGAAAAGATCGTAGCTCATCTAAAAGATCAAGATATCGAAACGATATTTGAGATGAATGATGGCGGCCACTTCAAAGATACGAAGCTAAGGCTCGCTAAGGGTATTGCTTGGATATTAAATATGAGGACCTGAGGTCCTCATATCTTTAATCTGCAAGTGTGCCCATTGGATCCCAAGGATCAAGGACTCTTTCTTTTTTAGCTAGTGCTTCTTTAGCTTTTTCGCTCAGATACTTCTTACTTACGACAGCCTGATAGACATAGCGATCGAACCAAGCATCCGATGCGACATAATAGCCCTTGTGTGCTTTATCATCGCCCCATGAATTCTCGATACGCCATTTACGTGCTCTATCGCCTTCAAGATCGACAGCAGTGAGACACATCGCATGGTTCATCGCACTATCGCGATACATGAGGGCATCTCCTTTACTGATATCGAAGTCCATCTCGAAGAGTGAATCATAGTCATATGCCATTGGATCCCAATAGCCTTTATCGCGATCACCAAACTTGCCACAGTCTGAGCCAAACCAAACGATATGCCCATCTTTCATCTGCTTGACGACTGTTTCTTTGAACTCATCTAATGGCAGATTGAGATATCTTACTTTCGTTCCATAGACATTACCAAGATATCTGACCGTAAACATCTCATGATATGGTTTGTCTTCTGTTGGAGAATTGATGATCGATACAAGGTCATCAAGTTCAAGTCCTACATACTCGTCATAGAACTTCATAGGATCGAGATCATCGATACGATGATAATTCTTGTCTTTATCGACATATTCAAAGCTGAAGCTCTTTGGTGGTACACCAAAACATGAACACAACATATCGTAGCACTTAGCTAATGTCTCATCCTTAAGTGCTCTGATCGCATCTTCATCTAGCTTTCTTATTTCTGAAGCAAATCTCCTTAAATAGCGGTTGATCAGTGTATTCATCATATGAGTATGAGAACTTTGATAAGTCTCAGGCATGACACTTTGTGGTAAGACACCATATTTCTTGATCAAAGCCACGAACATATCCCATTGACCACCATCTTGGACGCCTGTTTCTAAGACCCAAGTCAATGTCCTGTCATCCCATGGTCGATCTTTAAGATCGATCAGTGATTCCATCATGAAATTGATCTTCTCAAGCTTATCATAGAAGGCGATATAGTTCTGGGACAATTCAAAGCTATCAAGACCTAGCTTCTTAGCGACTTCTTCCCTTAAGACATTGAGTCCAGCAAAGATCCAACAGCGGCCACTCTGCATTTGATTTGTAACAGGCAGAGTCTTGATGAGATGTGAGAACTGATCGAGCGTCTCTTTTGATGCCTCTGCTTTCATCGCGCTCTTAGACAGATCGTTTTGATCTAAAAAATGTCTTACGACAGTCTGAAGCTTGTTTGTAGAATATGATGTCTCAAGCTCTTTTAGCAATTCTTTAGTTATCTCTTGCATATTTTCCCTCCTTGGATGCTATTTTAAACGCTTTTAAGACTTATGCAAGAGATACCCTACTTATAG
>CALVCT010000038.1 GCA_944326055.1 uncultured Erysipelotrichaceae bacterium | reverse complement strand
GAGATCTTCAGTTCATCATAGTCGATAGCACCTCTTACATGATAGATCTCAGCCTTTTGATATAGCTTTGTACTTAGTTGATTTTTGATCGCTTCTTTGATATTAGTGGCATTTTCTAGAAACTTAGGATCTGCTAGACCCACAGTAATGATCACAAGTCTTGAGATGTCCCTTACCCTATTGACCGTCCTAGCAAGTCCCAATACACCACCAGCATATAAGGCACCGATATAGATGATCGTATCGATATGTTCCATATCTTTGATATCTTTATATCCAAAGGCTTTGATATCCACTAGTTTCTCAGCATACAATGCATACTCTTTAGCACTACCATAATCACTACCATAGACGATGATCTTGTCCATTATACCTATCCCCCTAATGCTTGATAGCTTTTTTGTGTACTATTTGACTATAACATGCATCATCGCTCTTTCTTTTTAAATTTTTGTTAAAGATGCAAACAGATCATGACAATGCCTATTGAGCGATATCATCTTACTTAGATCGACCTTCAATGTCTTATGGTCTTCTTCATAGAGACCATTTCTTTCTGTTTCGACATCAGAGATCTGCGTATAGATGAAACCACACAACCCCAAAGCAATCGATGGGTAGATCATCTTCATATATAGATCTTCGATCTTTTGCATATGCGCGCCTAGATCTTTAGATGAGCCATAACCATAACTCTTTTTTGAAGAATAGACATAACCAGCACATTCAGTGAGCATCAGAGCTTTTCCTTTTGATCTTAAGACTTTGTTTCTAAAGTAGACATGTTCGCTCTCAAGATCGCTCTTAGATCTTTTGAACCAACCACTGGTCGCATCATAGATGTGTTCTTTATCATCTCTTTTAAGCACCTCATAGACGCGATCCGCATCGAATTGTCCCCAGCCTTCATTAAAGATCGTATAACCTATCACCGATGGATGATTCCCCAATATATTCCTTAAAGTCTCAGCATGCTTCATAAAGATATCGTGGCGCTTCTTGTGAGGTATTATATCGTTCTTACGCTTGAAGCCGATATTGGGGAGTGCTGTATCTTTGATAAAATCATAGTCACCACTATTGACGAAGTCTTGAAACACTAAGATACCAAGCTCATCTGCCGCTTCATAAAAAGCACTAGCTTCAACTTTTGCGTGCTTTCTAAGACAATTGAAACCCAGTGCCTTAGCATTTCTTATATCCCTTATGTAATCTTCTTTACTAGCTGTATATAACGCATCTCCATAATAACCTTGATCCAATAGACCACATAAAAAGATAGGCTTGTCATTGAGTGTAAAGCGTTCATAGTCATTTATCTTCTTGATCTTGAACTCTCTTAGCGCAAAGTAACTACTGATCTCATCATCTTTCGTCTTTATCTTGAAATGATAAAGATAAGGATCATCTAGATCCCAAAGATGTATCGGTAATCCTTCAGCTACAAAGTCGATCTTGATCTTATCAGTTATAAACTTCTTAGAATACTTGATCTCATCGATGATCAATTCATACTCTCTAACTGCATCTAAAGTGATATCTACTTTATCCATCGTGCTTTTGATCTTGAGATCTTTTATATGATCAGCAGGTACGATCTCAAGATAGACGCTTTGCCAAATGAAAGAGACAGCTGTATACCACATGCCTTTAGGATCTTTTGATTGTTTGCCATAAGGATAATCTTTATCTAGGCTATCACGACATTTGACTTCGATCACATTATCATCTTTTAAGACATCGCTGATATCGATACTGAATGGCAGATAGCCATCTTCATGATGTATCATGAATATTCCGTTGACATAGACGTCTGCTATCTGATCGATAGCACCAAAATGCAAGATAAGTCGTTTACCCTCTTGCATAAGTGGCCTTTTAAAAGATCTAGTATAAGTCATCTCATCTAAGATCTCTCCTTCATATCCTGACTTTTTTGATTCAGGTGCATAAGGAACAATGATATCTTTGCCATCTAGTTTCCAAATACCATCAAGACTTATAAGGCTATCACGATGTATCAGTTCTCTCATGATCATAGGATAATACAAAAAGATCTCAAAACTCTAGTAGAGTTTACCTTATCTTTAACTTATATTCAAATCGATAAAATAGATCATGATCACAAATGATCACCATCACTTTTTAGAGCGATCTACATGAAGACATTTTGGCACAGTTCTTGTTTCTATATGCTCAACTTTATTACACTGACATTAGATCACTTTTGGTTAAATTGAGATTGATATTATCACGTAGATCGATAGTCGCTCAAGAATACAGCATATCTACTAGTTTTTTGACAAAATCATTATAGTCCTTACTTTGAAGAAGCTTATGGACTTTTTCGTTGTCACTTGTCAATTCGATCAAGGAAGAAAAGATATCTTCAAAAACGACGAAATCATTATTATTCATAGCGATCATAAATATTATTGAAATATCACTCTTGCTCCAATGTATAGGTTTTTTCAACAGAGAGACACTGATGACTGTTTTATTCGCATGATAATCGACAGGATGCGGTATTGCGATCAAATTAAAATCTGTCGGCGCTACGTTCTCTCTATTGATGATCGCTTCTTTAAAATCACGCGAAACATAACCGTATTTAACAAGTTGTTCACATATAAAATCTATGGCTTCATTTTTATCATAGAACTCCATCTTATTGAAGAATAGTTCTTTTTTAAATAACGACTCAGCATTCTCTTTATTAGCTTCGATCCGCTTTTGTTTTTTGATATAAGATATCGTTTCGGTAATCATCTTACGATCATCTCTGCTCAAAAAAGGCGTAACTCTTAATAGTTTAAGTCCATAATCGTTACTTGTAGGCAATACAGTACATATGCAAAAATCCACATCATCATCCTCTTCTAGATCATCAAAGGATGTATAAACATCTTTTATATAGACATCTTCGTTATATATTTGATTTATTCTTTGCAAGCTAGAGTTGTACATGTAGTATTCTGGGCAAACGATTATCGCTTTGAGTCTATTCCTCGCATTTCTTATCTCTTCTAATCTTGTACCAAGATGTAATGCAATATAAGCGATCTCATTTTCAGATAAAATATAACCAGTGCGTGATGTAATGATGTTTGCAGCATATATAGCAAGATCGTATGTTATAGGGGAAGTTGTCTTGATCAAATTATGCAATGGATTCTTGATAACTATCCCATTCTTCAACCTCGAAATCAAAGAATCGATATGTAAGCAGAAAGAATTCTTCATAGATGACGGATTCATATCCAAATTATAATTTTCGAACATCTTTTGAAATATCTCATCTACGATATCGAGAGATTCTTTATTTTTAAGCGAATTGTATATTGAATTATCTTCGCTTCTAACTCTTGTCGCTAAGATGAGAGCAAACTGTTGTTTACTACTTGAAGAAAACTCAAAATCATATTTCTTTTCTATAGGTAAGCAGATCTCATCTATAATGTCTTGGTGATTGAACTGTTCAATATTACCTTTTGGAACTATTCCATTTATCTCTTGATTCAAAGATATCGTCATATGCAAAAGCAAATTGGTCAAAGAATACTCA
The DNA here is from genome assembly GCA_944326055.1 of uncultured Erysipelotrichaceae bacterium. Classification (GTDB taxonomy): domain Bacteria; phylum Bacillota_I; class Bacilli_A; order Erysipelotrichales; family Erysipelotrichaceae; genus JAHHTG01. The sequence continues at coordinate 26,162 of CALVCT010000038.1, read as the reverse complement.
TCCATAAAGAGATTTTTCTTTTGTAAAGCGTCATTGATCGCTTCTTTTACGAACCTGACATCGATATCAGGGAATACTTCTGCAAGCGTATCTACTGAAAGAAGCGAGGAATTCTCACCATTTTCTTTATATATAACATACTGAGTCAACTTCTTCAGATTGTGATAGTTTCCAGCAAAGAAAAGTTCACCATTCTTCGAGATCAGCTTGATCCCAAACCTTCTGATCTCTTTCCTTATTTGAACGATATGTGCATGCAGTGTAGCATCTGATATAGAAAAATAGTCTAAAAGTTTATCTATCGTCAGCGGCTTTTGCATGATGAGACCTTTTCTAAAAATGAAATCTCTTCTCTCTTCGTATGACTCTGGCTTCTTTCTAGCTTCATTTATTATATGACGTTTCAAAACGATTCCATTATCATTTTTAGTCAATTCGTAGTTAGGATCATTATTCAATTTTTCGATATAGTTATAGACTGATCTCTTTGAGACCTGACATCTCGTGCATATCGTTTCTATCTTGACAGCTTTTGATTGGCCTAATAAGAATTCAATTACTCTTTCTTCTTTGTTTGTCATTTTTCTCACCAAGCATGACGGCACTGTTTGCCTCTGCTGATAGCAGTAAGATACCAGCAAAGATGAACAACATTGGGTTTGCGTAGTCGATTATCAGCGGATTTGTAAACGATTGAACAAGATATATAACTGCGTATAGTATAAACAGTCCTAGTACTTTATATATTGGCTTACTGAAATCTCGAGATATCAAACTCATCATCAAGTAATTGCTACAAAATGATACAAATACCATGATTCCTGGATATAAATAGTACCCTGTAGGCATCGATTCATAAGAAGCAATAACAGCTTGTGCTTGCTCTGCGTTAAGTGTCAACAAGAGATTTTCGTATAAAGTTCCATCTTGTGATTGGATGATGAATATAATATTAGAAATATCTGTCATGATATAGCTTCCTAACATTTCAGCAAACATCATTCCCAACGTAACATTTATCAACTCCTCAAATCCTATGTCATTCTTATAGATATAACGTTTAAGTATAAATAAGCCTGTTAGATATACAATAGTCGATAAGATCGTAAGAAAGACCGCATATATGACTTGGTTAGAATTTAGTACCGGCAGTATTTGAAGAATTATATTACCTATAAGGTTCAAAACGACATCTTTACAAAGAAAGCATGTAACGATACCAGACAAGATATATAAAGGTCTGATCTTCACTTTTCTCTTCTTTCTCATATAAATGATAAGTCCGACAGGAATACCCACCATCAAGATCGTCGATATTATTGCTAATACTAATTTTACAGTCATATATACGGTCCCCTTATTACTCTATTGTTTCTTTACTCTAAATTCTTTCCGTTAGTTGCTATAACGTTTTTATACCAATAGAAAGAATCTTTCTTATAACGTTTGCACTCTTTGACATCATCATCCGTCCTATCAACATATACGAATCCATAACGTTTAGCGATACCGTTACTTGTTGATAACAGATCGAATGCTGACCATGGATTATAAGCGATCAATTCAACACCATTCTCGATCGCTTCGCGCATTGCTTTGATATGAGCTCTGATATATTCTATGCGGTAAGGATCGTGGATCGAGCCATCTTCTTCTAGCTTATCATAAGCACCAAAACCATTCTCACAGATCATCATTGGTTTATGATAACGATCATAGATATCTTCTAAAACGTATCTTAAGCCCATTGGATCGATAGGCATTGAGAAGTCTGTATCTTTGAGGTACTCATTCTTACATCCTTCAAAGAGATCAGGTTGTACTTCATAAGTAACATGTCCGCCTTTACCTATCTTATTGTTTTGTTTGCTTCTTCTAGCAAGACCTGGTGTAGGACTCTTGACACAAGCGGATTGATAATAATTGATACCCAAGAAATCAAAACATTCAGCACCTTTCTTCATGATATCCATATCTCCATCCTCTATAACAAAGTCAAGACCTTGGCGTTTTAGATAAGCCATTACTGAAGGTGTATATGTACCCTTAAAGTAAGCATCCATATAGAAATAGTTTTTAAAGTTAGACGCATTCTTTGCAGCAAGAACGTCTTCTGGAGATGAACTTGCTGGATAATAAGGAGCCATGTCGAGAGCAGCACCACATTGGCCACCAGGTACTAATTCATGAACAGCGATAGCAGCTTTTGCATGAGCTAAGTTCATATAATGGTTTGCTTGATAGCGGAATTTTGGATTGAATTGATCTTCTTTGGTGATAAGGTTCTTGCGATCGATATAATTGACAACGATACTTTGTTCATTGATAGTTAGCCAGTACTTGACCTTTGAACCATATTCTTTACAGATGAATCTTGCATAATACTCAAAGTCATCGACTATCTGTCTTGATCCCCATCCATCGTATTTATTTACAAGCGCCATAGGAAGATCATAGTGCCACATCGTAACGATAGGTTCGATCCCATGAGCTTTCAATTCATCGATCAAGTTATGATAGAATTCTACGCCTTTTGGATTTGGTTCACCAACGCCATCAGGAAGAACTCTTGACCAGTTTATAGAGAACCTATAAGATGTAAATCCCATCTCCGCCATAAGGGCGACATCCTCTTTATAATGATGATAATGGTCTGTGGCCACAGAACAATCAGCATATCCATATTCGTCGTGGATCTGTCTATTGATAACATCTTGCTGGTTCTCTTTTTTTCCATCTTCTAAGGCAGCGCCTTCACATTGATAAGCGCTGGTAGCAGCACCCCACATAAATCCTTTTGGGAAAGCTTTTACTTCTTGCATCGCGAAATCTCCTCTTCTAGTTTCTTGTACATCTTTATCATTTGTTCAGTCATATTGACTTCTGCCATTATTGTCATGATCGTATCTTGTGCGTGAATGAAGAGCATAGGCAGGTTCTCTTGCTCTTTTCCCTCGTTATATTCTCTAAACGCTAAAGTCTGCATCACTTCTGTTTGTGCTTGATGAGCCCTTTTAATGCTTTCTTTGGCTTTAGCTAATGATTCTTCAGAAGCTTGGGCATCTCCTTTCATCAAATTATCAATGGCATCAACTGCATTATTTCTTGCCTCTCCTGCATTCACGATGATGTCCATAGATACTTTTGGAAAATCTATCATATTCTTGTCTAACATATCAAACTCCTATAAATAAGCTAGAACACCAGAGGGCATTCTAGCTTATTTCATATTACTTAAGCGTTTGCCTCAACAGCTGGCTTCTTTGGTTCTTCTTCAGCCATAACATTTCTCTCAAAGACTTTAAAGAATGGCCAGTATACAGCGAAGTATATAGCAAAGCATACGAACCACCACAGAATACCTCTAAGATCACCAGTAAGCATGACTGTACCGATGATTACCGGAAGCGTACCGACACCAGGCAGAGCAACATTTGGGTAATTTAGCAGACCTAGTTTGAATATCGCAAATACTAAACTGGAACCTATGATAGTATTCACAAGCATCGGTATTAACAATATCGGGTTACAGACCATAGGTGCACCGAACAAGATAGGTTCGTTGATCGAGAATAGACCTGGACCGATACATACCTTACCTAAAGTCTTCAATCTCTTTGACTTAGAGAACAAGAACATTACATTGAGTACTAATGTGGCACCGATACCACCCATATTGATCAGACCGATACCTGACCTGATCTCTGTAACGTTGATATACTGTGGAATAGCACCAGCTGCCAAGGCAGCAAGGTTAGCTTCTTGCGCCGGAATAGCGATGGCATTATTGAGACCTGAGAATGTCCAACCAGAAACACCTAAGCCATAGAACAATGACATCAAGAAATTATGAAGAACGAATCCAGGGAAGCTTTGTGCAACACTTTGAAGTGGTGAGAAGCAGTTAAGGATGATCTCCAACAGATCAACATTAAAGTTGATCACAACGATACCTAAGATCAAGATAGTCAAGAAGATAGGAATGATATTCTTGACCCAATCCTGTACGAACGTTGGAACTGCTGAATCAGCTTTGAAGAATCTGATCTTTGATACTAGGTGGAAAACGATCGATACATAAATACCTAATACCATACCTTGAAGAACGCCAGAAGGTCCTAGATCTCCGAACGTGATCTCCCAGAATCCATTTTCATTAGTAACGCCTTTCACAGCTAGAATGTTTGCGCATATAGCTGTGAGACCAGCAACGACCATATAGTTCCTATGCTTTAAGTGTGCCATCGTTTGTGATGCGATATTATATGCAGCTAACAGGCTGAGCAATTGGAACGTATAAGTTCTAATAAACGTTAAGCTAGGTGCTCCAGGAATCCAAGAAGCGATAGCTTCATAGAAGAAGATGACTGCGCCTGTTAAGATGAATGGCAAGCACTTGATGACACCCTCTGAGAAACCAGCTATCCATGGTTTTGTCATAAACTTTTGAACAGCCGGCGTAAACTTGTACTGTAGCCAATCCATGAAACCATTGGATTTAGCTTTTGCATTTTCTGACATATTATCCCCTCCGTCTTAAATTACATCTTTCCGGCTTTCTTAAGGACATCGATCGCAAAATCGCAAAGAGCGTTGCCATCAAGATTGCCGTAGATCTCTTGTGGAATCACCGCTAAAGCAACATCTGAGTCCATTTCCTCTGCTGCTTCTTTGAATTCCCCAAGATGCTTCTCAAAGTGTGGACCCAATAAACAGCAGTCGTAATCAGGCATCTCATCTAGTGCTACGCTTTGGCTCTTGGCCGTTACATACCAATCGAGACCTTTTTCTTGTGCCGCTTTGGCTGTAGCAGTAGCTAGAAAACCACTTGACATACCAGCTCCACAACAGAGAAGTATTCTCTTATCTTCCAAATTACCATCTCCTTTCTCTCTTAGATGATTCAAAGATAAATAATTCACAACAATAAAAAAAGTTAGACTATTGCACTACTATTTGCAAAAATCTAACCTTGCAACATCTTTAGACAATGAATTATGTCTAGAGAATATTGTTTTCTATGTAGTCGGCTACACCGTCTTCGTCATTTGTTTTATCTAAGATGATATCTGCTAAAGCCTTGGTCGTATCTAAACCATTTTTCATGCATATTCCAATACCACTGTATTTAATCAAGCCATCATCGTTAGTTGCATCGCCAAAAGCCATAACATCCTTTAGATCTATATTATGAAGCTCACAATATTTTATCAGTGCATTCGACTTTTCTGTCTTGACATGTGCGAACTCTAACATCGTCGGTTGCGTTTTGAAAACCTTATATCTCTCATCATCTTTGATATGATCATGTGCCCATCTTTCAGCTTCTTTCATCATGGATTCTGGCATTCGATACAAGATCTTGGCATTGTCTTCTTCACTAAGATCATTGATTTCTTCAGTGATCACAACTCTTTTCCCGTTTCTCTTCAAAGATGCGATCATCTTATCATCTAGTTTTGTAGCTAAGACATAGTGATCTTTGTATATGAAAGGATTTAGTTTAAGCGGTGCCATGAAATCGGTTATTTCCTTAATCCATTCCTTTTTGAGTTTATAAAAAGAGTATTCCTTTTGCGAACTTTCGTCCCAAAGTTCAGAGCCATTCATGCCAATTAGAAAGTCAAACGGAAAATCAAGCCCCCATATATTAGTAAATCTCTGCAGCTCATCGACAGGCCTACCGCTTGCAAGACCAAATAAAATCCCTTTTTCATGAACTTTTTCTATCATGTTTTTAGTGCGCGATGTTAATTCCCTAGCTTCATTGACGAGCGTTCCATCGATGTCACAGACGATGATTTTGACCATAGATCGATACCCCCAGATACTTGCATTATAGATTAAGTATTTAAGTTGTCTAGTTATTCTTTTTGCACTACATATTAGTTTTATATATCCAGTTATACATTTTTTGAAATCTACTCGCATTTTAACATTATAAAGGCGCTCTGATGCACGCCTTATGATACATTGACAAGTGTGGCATACTTTACACGTTCCGGTCTGTTTACTATTTTATTTTTGTGTCTAGAATTGTGGCAATTATAATAGGTCGCCATTATCTTCTATGAGAGATGATATCAACGGAACAACTTCTAAAAACAAGAATCTAAAAAGGAGCATCTAGCTCCTCTTCTTTGATCATTAATCCCTATACTCATTAAGTAAGACATCTGTTGCCACATGATCGATGATGCCAAAGACGATCTTTTCGATCTTGCTGTCTTTACTGTAGTCAGCCTTAGCCATGAAAGTCGCTCTTTTATCTTCATAGAGTTCTTTAGCTAGATTCTGTGCTGTCCTATCCTTTGCATCTTGCCCATAGACAGCTATCGATGTACCACCAAAACCCGTGACGACCTTCATGCTTGGTACATCAGTCAATCCATCACCAAAGTATATCATCCTATCATATGGTATATACTTATCTTCATCAGGTGTCGATCTATTGAGATCTATATCATTAGTCTCATCTAAGACACCTTTATTGATACGGAAGATATATTGTGTCTTTGTCGTATAATTAACGACTCTTGCTGGCCATTTCACTGTGCCATCTTTATCATAATAGTACGAACAAGCATAGATCTTCTTAAACTCTTTGGCTATCGATGTACCTAGAATGATCTCTTTTAATCCACTTGAGATGATATAGTGTTCGATCTCGATGCCCTTAGATCTTCCATACTCATTCACTCTATCGAACCATGTATCGACGCCTTTGAAATATTCAACATAAGAACCCTCACTATAAAGATCGTCTTTAGTTATCGAAGGATCTTCTTTAGCGATATTGTACATATATGATAAGATACCATCCATATTAGTAGACACAGATAATTCATTACACCTTTTCCAGAAAGCTTCTGTATCTTTAAAGCCTAGTCTTTGAATGAGATGGAACTCTTGCATATCTTTCGGTGAAAGAGTCTTATCGAAGTCATAGATCAAAGCCATCTTTGTCATCATACTACCTCATCAAGATTCTTGATCGCTTCGATATAGATCTCGATCTGTTTATAAAGACTTTCAAGTTTAAGACTTTCATTCGCATCATGGATATGATTATCTTCTCCTAAAAACTCACAACCAAAAGCTACACAATTCTTCATCGCCTTTGCATAAGTTCCGCCACCTATAGCTTCCATCTGTGTCTTTTCATCGCCCATGACCTTGATATAAGCATTTCTTAGAGCTTTGCACATTGGACTCTCTTTATCGAAGAATAGTGGTTCAACTAGTGATGAACAAGCAAATTGTGCAACATCTGAAAGAAGACCACTGACGACGATAGAACTAACTTCTTTTGTCTTTCTTGTAACTGGGAAGCGTATATCGACACTGATCCTTATCTCATCAGCCACCTTTTTTATAACGCCAAGATTGAGCGTAAGATCAGTATATTCATCCTTGAGCACATCACAACCAATAAGACTGCCATGTACATCTAGATCGAATTTCTCATGCATATAATCTACAAGTGGATCCTGCATCTTAGCAACATAGAATCCTTTGAAAAGATGCTGTATCGCATTGATCCCAAGTTCTGGCATTGAGGCATGAGCTGCTTTACCATAGACTGTGATATCGATATCATCAGCTTCTAGTACATTTACTTCAAGATCGTTCTCTTTAAAATAAGCTTTAAAAGCCTCAATATCGAAACTATCTTTCTTCACTGTTGCGTGTACTTCTTTACAGACGACATTTGAGACGGTACCACCTTCAATAGCGATGATCTTGTCTGATTTCGCAATGATGTAGCCACCACACATACCCTTTTCCGCAAAGATGCCAGGGAAATTTGCATCTGGTGTAAATGCCATATCACAATCGCCTTCTTCTTTAACATAATGTGCTATACATCTTGAGCCTGTCTCTTCATTACAGCCAGTGATAAGTCTTACTCTATTTTTGAACTTGTAGCCACTTTCGATAAGATACTTAAGTGCATATAATGATGCGATGACTGCCCCTTTATCATCAGAGACACCACGACCATAGACCTTATCATCTTTTGCCGTGAGTAAAAATGGATCACTATCCCATCCATCGCCAGCTGGCACGATATCAAGATGAGCTAGGATACCGATGACCTTATCACCTTCTCCAACTTCACCATAACCGCAATAATAGTCAAGATTCTTTACTCTTAAGCCGTTTTCTTTCATCAATAGTAGCGCATCATCTAGGACAGCTCTATTCTCTTTGCCAAAAGGCTCTGCATCTTCAGCATAGACTGAGTCATGACTGACTAGTATCCCTAAATCTCTTAGGATAGCTTCTTTATTAACTTCGATAAAATTCTTGATCATCTTCTACCTCCCAAGATCTATAAGTAAGCCCACTGGACAGTGGTCTGATCCAAACACATCATCATATATGAGAGCATCCTCTACTTTTTCCATTAGTCTATCAGAGACGACGAAATAATCGATACGCCAACCAACTCCTCTATCTCTGGCCTTCATTCTATACGACCACCAACTGTATTTGACAGTCTCAGGATAGAGTTCACGATATGTATCTTTAAAACCTAGAGCCAATAACTTACTGAAGGCATCTCTCTCTTCATCAGAGAAACCTGCATTGAAATGGTTCGTATCTGGGTTCTTTAGATCGATCTCTTCATGGGCGACATTGAGATCACCTGTATAGATGACAGGCTTCTTCTTATCCAAAGAGACCAGATGTTTCCTCAAATCTTCTTCCCAATGCAGTCGATAAGGTAACCTTAAGAGTCCATCTTTTGAATTAGGAACATATGCTGCCACAAAATAGAAGTCTTCAAATTCAAGTGTGATGACTCTGCCTTCCTTAGGGTGATCTTCACCCTCGATATCAAAAGTCACCGCAAGTGGCTCTTTTTTAGTGAGGACGAGCGTACCGCTATAGCCCTTTCTTTCTGCACTGTTCATATACATGTGATAGCCTTCAAAATCAACGGAGAGTTGCTCGGGCTGCATCTTCGTTTCTTCAAAAGCGATGATATCAGGATCTTCTTTACTGATGAAGTCAAGTAACCCTTTAGACAGGCAGGCTCTAAGACCATTGACGTTCCAATTTAAAAGCTTCATATCGCCCTCGTATACTTCTTCAAGAAGTCTTTCTCATCTTCACTAAGATGACCCTCTAGCATCTTATAGACATAGGCATGATAATCGTTGAGGGCTTTGATATTCTTAGCGCTTAGATATCTCTTATCGATGAGATCTAAGTCAAATGGTACGACTGTCAAAGGTCTAAAGCTTAGAAATTGGCCATATTCCGTCTTCATATCTTTTTGACACAGCAACATGTTTTCACACCTGATACCAAACTTGCCTTCAAAATAGACACCTGGTTCATCACTGAAGATATGACCATGACGTAAAGCGACATCCGAACCATTGCCTAAAGTATATCTAATATTAGGTGGTGTTTCATGTACAGCCAAGACATGACCAACACCGTGTCCCGTACCACAACGATAATCGACACCGAGCTCCCAAAGATCTTTACGTGCTAAGATATCGAGCTGTGCACCACAAAGGCCCTCTAAGAACTTCACACTCTGTAACTCAAGCATCGATCCTAAGACTAAAGTGAACCAATATCTCATCTCATCATCGACTTCACCTAAGGCAAAAGTCCGTGTTATATCTGTCGTACCTTCAAAATACTGGCCACCACTGTCCACAAGCAGCATCCCTCTATCATGGACTTTTGAGCATTTGTCCTCTTTTGGACTGTAATGCATCATTGCGGCATTAGCGCCATAAGCGACGATCGGGGCAAAACTTAGATCAAAAGCTTTATATTCCAAACGGAAGCGATCGAGTTTGACTTTTATGTCAAATTCTGTCTTGCCTTCGAGTTCTGTCTCTTTAAGCCATTTCATGAATCTCACCATCGCTACACCATCATAGACATGGGCCTTGATCGTATTATCGATCTCGACTTTGTTTTTGATGGACTTCATATCTTCAACGATGCTTCTAGCATCATAGATACGACAAGAAGCATCGATACTACGATATGCTTCATAGTTGACCTTCTTAGTATCTAATAGGACGATCGTATCTCTCATCGTCTTTAAGAAATCATAGAACTCACCATAATCTCTAATGATGACGCCATCGCGATATAGACCCTCCAAGATCAGATCTGAGAGCCTTTCCTTATCGATGAAGAGATAGACATCACCTTTATAAAAGACCATATAAGACAAGAAGACAGGCGTATAAGCGATATCATTGCCTCTAAGATTGAGTAGATAAGCGATCGAGGCAAGATCACATATCACATGACATTTACCATCAAGAGCTCTTTTGATAACAGTCAGTTTCTGTGCTCTTGACAGGCCTGTATACTTGACATCTAGTTCATAGAGCATCTCCTTAGATAAACTCGCTCTATCATCATAGATATCAGAATAGATATCGATAGTCTTGATATCAAGACCTGATCTAAGCAGTCTCTTGACAAGACTTGCATCGACACATCTTGCATCAAGGCCTATCTTCATCCCTTGCATCTTTTCGATCATATACTTATCACTAGTGAGCACACCTTCAGTTCCAAGCTTCATGACTTTTATACCACTTGCTGTACACTCATTATCTGCTTGTACATGATAGCGTCCATCAACAAAGATAAGTGCTTCATCAAAAGTGACGATAAATTGAGCGAGCGATCCTGTAAAACCACTAAAATAGCGTAAAGTCTTGAAGTACTCAGGAATGTATTCTGACATATGATAGTCTTGTGTATTGAAATAATAAGCATCAAGACCACTTTCATACATCTTCCTTCTCAGTCTCTCTAATCTCTCTTTGATCATTAGTCCTCCTTGAACACGGCATCTTCATGAGCCAGTAATCGTTTCTTGATCTTCTTTCCTAAACGATAATCTCCCGCTGTACCATCAGATCTTATCACTCTGTGACATGGTATATAGATGATTATCGGATTCTTACTTAAAGCTGTTCCAACTGCTTGCGATGACATCTCTTCTTTATCTAAGATCTTTGCGATATCCTTAGCTAACTCCTTATAACTTTTAGTCTTACCATATGGTATCTTCATGCACTCCTCTAAGACCGTGCGCATGAACCTTGAGCCTTTGATATGGATAGGTATCGTGATATCTAACGCTTTCTTAGCGAAGTAGTGATCCAAGTAGCGACATGTCCTCTTGATGGTGTCAGGTATATATTTCAAAGTGGCAACATCGACATAATCATAGAGTGCGCTATTGTCTTCACTTATACCAACTAAGAAACCGTCTTCTTCTTTGATATAAAGGACACCTATCGGTGCGTGATACTTAAGGTAAGTCTTCATAGACTTATTATCTATCACTCTGACTTCAATGTCTATCATCAAACACGAATTTTAATATCGACATGTTGTCGGTTATGACATATAATATCCCCATGAACAAAGAGATCAAGAAATTGGCTATGGCAGCTATCTTTCTAGCACTGGGACTATTACTGCCATTTGTGACTGGCCAAATACCACAGATCGGTAGTATGTTGCTTCCGATGCATATCCCAGTATTCTTATGTGCGATCATCGTCGACTATAAGTATGGTGCTCTGATCGGCTTTATCACACCGCTGCTCAGAAGCTTCTTATTCTCGATGCCACCGATGTTTCCAACAGCTTTCGCTATGGCTTTCGAACTAATGACCTATGGTCTTGTGATGGGCATGCTTTGGCAATACTCCAAACACAAATGTATCTTTGCCATCTATAGATCGCTCATTGCCAGTATGTTAATGGGAAGAGTAGTTTGGGGGCTTGTGATGGTCATCTTGAGTGCGACATCAAATGTAAGCTTTGGCTTGACAGCCTTCATCACATCAGGATTTACAAGTGCGATACCTGGTATCATCTTACAATTGATACTCATACCAGTGATCATCTATGCCTTAGGTAAGATGCACTATATCGAATTTGACACAAAAGAAGTGAAGGCTCAGTACTATGACTGAGCCTTTGTTATATAAAGCGATATCGACAGCCAAAAACAGCACATCTTTAAACGCGATCTAATGATCAAAGTTTATGGAATATCGGTACGAGCTTATCGAAGGTACAGAATTCTTTATAACCAAGACTCTTTAAAAGCTCCATATCTTCTTTGATGCCTTTTGTGAGTTGAGATGGACGATGAGAATCAGAACCTAGAGTTATGATCCTTCCACCAAGGTCACGATAGAGCTTCAAGATCCCAAGCGATGGCGTTGGACCATCGAGACCGTAGCGATGCCAAGAAGTATTTAATTCGATCCCTTTACCATCTTCGATCACGACTTTTAGAATATCAGCGACGATATCTTCAACTTTTTCAAAAGCCAATTCATGGCCTTTATCAAAACGTCGGATGAGATCCATATGCGCTAAGACACTGTATCCTTTATACATCTTGACTACTTCATACATCTCCATAAAATAAGTCATATTATAACTAAGCTGATCTTTGCCCGCTTTGAATTCATCTGTATGACACTCGATATCATTGACCTGATGGATCGACAATAAGACAAAATCTAGGGGCAAGCTTTTCAATAGCTCATCATATCGATCGACAGTATGACTTTGGACACCAAATTCAAGGCCTTTTTTAAGTGTGATCTGATCTTTATATCTATCTTTTAAAGTGTCAAGAGTTTTGATATATGCATCATAGTCGACATTGAGCATCGTACTGCCTTCTCGCTTGACGATCGGTATCTCACCATGATCGACCTTGATACCATAATCGACATGTTCAGTAAAACATAATTCATCGACCCCAAGACTGATCGCATCTTTGATCACATCTTCGATAGGATATACTGAATCATCACTGAAAGCTGAATGGACATGATAATCACAAAACATATCTCTCACCTCTTGATATCTACTTAAAGCATTTTCTGCATCTTTAATATATTTCGTTCTTATCGATAGAGACTATAGTCCCGTGATCTTATAGCTATTATCATTAAAGTCGACTTCGACGGTTATACCACCTTTGAAGACCGATCTTTGGATCTTGCCTTCTTCATCTAAGATCTCATGATCGACAAGTTCATCATAAGCTACTTTAGAGTGCAGCAAAGAAGCCACCTTAGAGCGCTCCATCGCTTTTTCAAGCTCACTAGTAAAGCCAAAAGCTCCATCTGTATCAGGGTAAGCCCCCTCTCTTATAAGGTATGGTGCCCCACCATTAAGTAGACAATAGAGCATATAATCTTCGCCATTAACGACGTCCATCATCCAAGGTAAGATCATAGAATCATGATAGACAAGATCAAAAAGCGGGATAGGAATGCCCATCTTCTTGCTTCCAGGTCTTTTGAGCATGAATTCATATGGCCCATAGTGACATGAGACTAAGACGTCACTAGCCCAATCAGCACATTCTTCACTAGTTGGGATGATGTCACTCGCTACAAGATACCTAAAACAATCTCCACGATATCTAGCGCATTCACTTCTTGTCATAAGATGATCGATATCGAAACATTCATCCATCTCATTGCATGTAAAGACATCAAGATAACTCGCATTAGGTCTGATATCTTCATCAAAAAGCTTTTGGAAGTTACGTCTCACATAACTCAAAGCTAAAGAAGCACAGAGGTAGTTCTGTCTTCCACCAGCCCAGCGTGCGTGCTCATATGCCTTACCATCTTTTTCTTTGGTCGCATTCTTGATATGATAGTGCTCACTTTTAAGATAATAATCGCGATATTGATCATGTAATGCACAGACATCGCCACCACTCTTTATCATCTCGACAAGTTCTTTGAGATCTTTTGAGCCACCTGCTTCTTCACATACTGGATAATAATCAGGATGACGATTATCATAGCCTGGTTGGGCCCAACCATCGATATGCACATAGAGCTTACCATCATAGTGTTCTTTGATCATCGAGAGTTGTTTTTGGCGCTCTTTGAAAGTGATGACGATATCCTTACTATCAGCTGTATAGTAACTTGAATCAGGATCAGTATGTGACTTGATTCCAAAGTGGATAAAGGCTGTGCCGACCATCTTTTTGATATCTGGTAAAGTGAGCTCTTTTTCTTTAAGTGTCTTAAAGCGACCTTTTTCTATGAGATCATGACGATAATACTTGCTGGCACTGACGTAGTCTAGATCCCTTTTGAAGTAATAACGTATACTACGTCTATGACCAAGCTTAGATAGTGAACTTAGATGTCTGATACCGATAGCTGTTTTTAAAGTATCAGCTTTATGCCTTATGTCGTATTTCGTATCAGCTGCACTGTCGATTATCGCTAGATAGCCATAATCATCTTCCCTTTGCATATACATCGAAAGATAGGCGTCATGGCTCATGAACTGGCCATCGAAGTCAAGCTTATCATAGTCATAATCATAGTCATTCTTTAATAAGACACCTTGCATGATAGGAAGAGCACTATATCCATCTTTAGAAGTCGACTTAAAGTAGCCAGGCCAGATGAGCTCTTCAAAAGCCGCATCTTCTAGTGCTTCGACTTCAAAATGGATCTCTTTTGTGGTCGGTTCGATATAGACATAAGTTCTAAAACTTAGATCTTCTATCGCATACTCTGAGACGATCATCTCATAGATGCGGGTATCATCGATATAAGATCTTACAAGATGATCTTTTAAAAGATAGTGCACACCATCTTTGGTGAGCACTGTATCGATGTCCTCCATCTTCCAAATATGTCCATGATCTATGACTTCATAATGTTCATCTGTCTTCGATACTTGTAATCCTTCTACTCTTATCTTCACGCAATGACTCCTTTATGTCTGATGATGTAGTATATATAATAAGCTGATGATATTGCCCAGGTAATAGGATAGCACCAATAAACAAAAGCTATATCATTAAATAAAAAACCTGTTATAACTAAGAAAGCGACACGGATGACACACCACGAGATCGCCATATTGAGCATCGGTATCACTGCCTTGCCAAGTCCTCTAAGCACAGAACTATAAGCATGTGTGAAAGCACAGAGGAAAAAGAAGATACCAGCAATGGTCGCCCGATCGACGCCAAAGCCAATGACCTCAGGATCATTAGCGAACAAGGCGATCAATTCTGGGGCAAAGATGACAGTGAGAAGACCGATAGCTTCTGCTAAGACCATCGACAAGACGATACCGAAGATCGCTCCTTTCTTAGCACGTTCTTTAAGATCTGCGCCCATATTCTGACCGACGAAGGTCGTAAGTGCCAAGTTGAAGGAAGTGACTGGTAAAAAGGCAAAACCTTCGATCTTCGAGTAAGCACCACAGCCAGCCATAGCCAGATTACCGAACGCATTGATATTGGATTGAACGACGACATTAGCGATACCGATGATCGAGTTCTGGATACCACTTGGTATACCATTGATGAGTATCGCTTTGGTCATCTCTTTATCGATCTTGATATCACGATAGATAAGACGATAGCTATCTTTTGATCTTTGCAATAAGATCATACATAAGAAAGCACTAAGGAATTGTGAGAAGATCGTCGCAAAAGCAGCTCCTGCTACACCTGCATCGAAATAAGCAATAAGAACATAATCTAGGACGATATTCGTCAAACTAGAAACGATGAGGTAGTAGAGCGGATGCTTACTGTCACCAAGCGATTGTAAGATACCAGTAAAGATATTGTACATGACAAGACCGATCGAACCGTAGAAATAGATACGAAGATAAGCGATCGACTCATCCATGACACTCTCTGGTGTACCCATGAGTTCAAGAATAAGCGGAGTAAGAAGAGCACCTAAGATCGTTAAGATGATGCCCATGATCAGACCCAAAGCGATATCCGTATGGATGGCTCTTTTTAGCTCATCATAGCGCTTAGCACCAAAATTTCTAGCGATGACGACCCCCGCACCCATCGCGATACCATTGAAAAGTCCCACGAGCATCGCAATAAGATTGCCACTAGATGAGACAGCAGCCAAAGCGTCATTACCTAAAAAATGTCCAACGATCAGTGAATCAGCAGAATTATAGAGTTGTTGGAAGAGGTTCGATAATAATATCGGTAAAGCAAAGACGATGATCAGCCTGTAGATAGACCCTGAGGTCATTGACTTTTCCATCGTCAAGCGCCTTCTTTCTTATAGTAATGTTTAATGATGAGATAGACAAAGATCGGCATGATCGAGCAGATCGAGACAGCAATAGCCATGTAATTGGGTTCTCCAAAGACAAAATAACAAAGCACGATCATCGCCATACCTGTACAGCGACCGATCGACATCGCCGTTTCTTTAGCAATGACTCGTCCAGCAACATTCTCTTTCTTATCATAGACAGCGATCGAGTTGAGCATCGATAAGTTATATGGATTACCATAAAGTGCTGTTCCTAAAGCATTCGTAAGACCAAAGTAGATCGCACCCCAAACATTCTCAAAGAAGACGAGAGCTAGTGCTGAAGTAACGATGAAGAAAAGCCCAATCTTGAAATAGCGGAACATATTGGTCTCGTTCATCTTCTGACGCATGATATAGAAACTAGCTATCGCTGCGATCGAAAAGAAGATGAGAAGATTAGAGTAGAGACTGTCTGATCCACCAGTAGCATTGTAGATGAGGATATTTGTCATCGTTAAGCTCAAAGAGTTCTGAAAACCGTAGAAGAAAGTACTGCTTTGGATCATGAGCCAGTTCTTATCCTTGGTATTAGGAATGATATGACTTACGACCTTGAAATCACGAGTCTCTTTGTTTTCGATGTTGAGTGTCAAGGAGATGATCGTAATGATGATATAACAGATGATGACTAAGGCAAAGATACCATAGTAACCATACATCTGATTTGTCACAAAGCCCAAGACAAGACTGGAGATGACAGGAGCGACGATGCTGGTGATATTATTGCCGATACCGACATTAGCGAGATAATCACCACGATGTTCAGGTAAAGGAGCGATCTGGTTTGAATTATTGACACTAAACCAATATAGACCTTCACCAACACCATAAAAGATCGCCGCGATATAGACAAAAAGCGGCTCTTTCTCAAATAGTCCTTGAGCCGCTAAGATATAGATCATCATGATCGTCAAAAAGAATAAGCCACTTGCAAAGGTCAATGAATACGGATATTTGCGTACAGTCTTACCGCCTATCGTAAAGAAGAAAGGGAAAAGACCGATACGAATGATCGTATAGATCGACATCATGACAAGTGACTGTGTGTATGTGTAGATGAATACTGAGACAAATGACGTCGATAGAACATTAGCGAAGTTGAATATACCGTTGATCAAGACTAATTTCGATTCTGTCTTTGTCATAAGTCCCCCTTTTATCTAACGATGAAGAAGACACCTACCTCTCTTATAGACCGCAACTGGTTCAAACTCTTCATCGAAGACAGCGATATCTGCATCATAGCCATCGGCGATCAGACCTTTATCGTTTATACCAAGCATACGACATGGATTGATCGTGACAGCGTTCATCGCTGTAACAGTGCTTATCTTGGCACTTTTGATCGCAAATTGCAAGACTTTGTTCAGTTTATTACAACTACCAGCTAAAGTCCCGTCTTCGAGCCTTCCGACGCCATCTTCGCCAACGATTGTCGTACGATCTTCACTCTTATAGACACCAGGTTTCATGCCTTTGATCGCAACCGAATCAGTGATTAAGATCAGATGATCTTTGCCCTTCATCTCTGCTAAGATCTTAGCTGGCACTTTATTGACATGTACACCATCACAAATAAGTTCAGCATAGCACTCTTCGTGGATCATTGCTGCTCCAACGACACCTGGTTCACGATGATGGAGACCACGCATTCCATTGAAGGTATGAGTAAATGATGATGCGCCATTTTCGATAGCTTCCTCACAGATCTTAAAAGTCGCACCTGTATGACCTAATGAGACTTTGATGCCTTTATCGACACAGTATTTGATGACAGAATAATCGCCTGCTAATTCTTCCGGTGCCAACATCACTAACTTCAATTCATGTCCACAAGCTTCATCGAAGGCATCGATGACTTCTTTCGTTGGGATGATCTTACATTCTAAAGATTGTGCTCCACGGAAATCTGTTGAGATAAATGGCCCTTCAGAATAGACGCCTAAGATCTCTGTATCCCCATTTTCTTTTTTGATGAACTCACCAATGACTTCAAGACTCTTCAGCAACGTTTCATATGGTGCACTAGAGATCGTCGCCAATGTCGAAGTGACGCCTTCATTTAAAAGATACTTGGTCCAATGTCTTAACCACTCAGAAGTAGCGTGATTATTATCACCACGGTCATAACCATGATTGTGGATATCGATAAGTCCAGGCATGATAAGATGATCGCCATAGTCTTCATCAGCCTCAAATAAGCCATATGGATAGACGCCGGTGATCTTCCCGCTTTCGATCTTTATCTGCCTTGGTGCAATAAGTTCATCACAGTAGACTCTCTTACTTTGTATGATCATATGTGACCTCCTATAGATTCCTTATCCGATAGAAATACTTATCGACTAATCTATCATTATGACCAGCATACTTCTCATCCATGAAAGCCATGTGGCCATTATAGTAGACATCAGGTTCAAAGCCTTCTTTGACTAAGATCTCGACCATCTCGACAAGTATCGCATTTTGTAGATAGACATTAGGTATCGTACTGGTCGATCCAACTCTCATTGGAAAACCTTCGATATCGACAGCCGCATCGCCAATGAGCGAACAGTTATCTAAGACGACATCAGCGACATCTTTGAGCTTATAGCCGTCTTTATGTTTGCAGCGTAAATAATCACTATATTCGACAGCCGTGATCGCAATGACCGGTATACCCTTATCTTTAGCTGCCTTAGCTACTTCGACCGGAGCGATATTGTTGCCGCTATTAGAGATGACGATAAGACAATCATTAGTAGTGATGCGATGATAATCGACGATGATCTTACCAAGACCATACATATTCTCGATCGCATAACTCTTCGTTATCTCAAAGCTGCCTGTCGCACTCTGCTCTAAAAGAGCGCAATAGTTAGCTGGAGTTGCTGCACGCCAAAAGGCGTCATCAACGACTAGATGTGAATGACCTGTTCCAAAACCATAGATGAGACCATCCTTCTTTGTCGTATCAGCCAAGATGCGTGCTGCCTTTTTGATGTTTTCGCCCTGTGTCGCTTCGATCTTTGCGACTACTTCTTGCATGACTTTAAAGTATTCTTGATATGCCATAACTATCCTTTCAAGATCTCTTCATTAAGATCGTTTCGCCAATCTAGGAAACCATGATCACTTCGTGATGGATGGATACGGTTTGAAAGTAAAACTACACCTTCCATCTTATCGAAGCGCATGAGTATCGATGTACCAGTAAATCCTGTATGGTATAAAGTATCACCATGATACTTCTTATCCCAACCGTATGATCTATTACCGATATCTGTCTTGCGCATAAGTTCAACAGTCTTCTCACTCAAGATCGCATCTTCACGATAAAGATATGCTCTTACAAACTTAGCGACATCGACGATATTAGAAAATAGACCAGCACTAGCGCAATCATCACCTAAGAGATAGCCTTTTCTATCATGAGCTTCACCAACGATGAGACCACGCTCTTTCGTCTTTTCTGTCGGCACACAAAGACTTTTATCATACGGATGATAGGAGCTATGGACCATGCCTAGTGGTCTTAAGATCTCCTCTTCATAAAGTGAAGCCAGATCACGTTTCACTATCTTTTCGATGATGAAACCCAGTAAGATAAAACCGATATCAGAATAAGCTGTGATCGTTCTTGGCTCACTTGCTAGATCTGTCGCATAGATGCGATCAACGATATTCTCTTTAGTAAGCGAAGCCTTGTCTTCCATATCGCTTGGTAGTCCTGAGCGATGAAGCAAGAGATCAGCGACTGTGACTTCTTGATATCTAAAACGCTCAAGATAGTCACTGACACGATCATCTAAAGACAGTTTTCCATCTTCGATGAGTCTAAAGATCATCGTCGTCGTACAGATGACTTTCGTACATGATGCCATGTCATATAAAACATCAAGTGTAAGTTCACGTTTCTCATAGCCATCGATACTGCCCATCTTTCCCTTGATGTAGTATTCATTGCCATCTTTTTCAATAAAAGCAGCTGAAATACCAGAAACGACACCGCTATTAACGGCGTCGTCGATGGCTTTTTTGATATATTCCTTATCCATACTAGCTAAGTGCTTTGATGGTATCACGTATCATACCATCATGCTCCGCAAAAGCTTTTTCAGCTGTCTCCTTTGAGACACCTGTCTTATGCATTATAGTTGCGATAGCTACGCTTCTACCACTTTCTTCAAAGAGCTTACTAGCTTCCTCTTCTGTGATCTCGTTGATGACCTTGATCATATTGATCGAGCGCTTGACAAGCTTCTCGTTAGTCGGCTGGACATTGACCATGTAGTTGCCATAGACCTTACCTGATTTGATCATGACACCTGTTGAGATCATATTGAGGATCATCTTTTGTGAAGTGCCTGCCTTCATCCTTGTCGATCCAGAAATGACTTCAGGACCAACGACAGGAGCGATAGATACTTCAGCGACTTTTGCCATATCGCTATCTGCATTGCATGTGACAGCTATCGTGTGACAACCTAAAGTATTTGCATATTCAAGAGTCGCAAGTGTGTATGGTGTCCTACCACTTCCAGCAACACCGATGACTGAATCTAAACTCGTCAAGTTGATGTCCTTCATATCTTTTATACCGAGCTCTTTTGAATCTTCAGCACCTTCGACCGCTTTGAACATCGCGCCCTGACCGCCAGCCATGACACCAAAGGCTCTCTCCGGTGCTAAGCCATATGTTGGAAGTAGTTCAGATGCATCCATGACGCCAAGTCTGCCACTTGTACCAGCGCCAGTATAGATGATCCTACCACCTTTTTTGAAATTCTCAGTTATGAGATCGATCGCTTTTGCGACATTATCTAATTCTTTCTCGATCGCATATGCGACTTTCTTATCTTCTTCATTGATGAGACGGACCATCTCTCTTGTTGAGAGAAGGTCGATGTTTTTTGTAGCTTCGTTGTTTGTCTCAGTCGTTAACTTCGTTATATCTGCCATGACTTCACCTTAGAAATGACGGATCCTTGGACCATAGTGTCTATAGATGGCATCATTATCGAAACCATCGACGTTCTGTGATTGGAAGACCATTGGTCTTACACCTTTATCAGTCAAGATCTTGATCGCTTCTGTAAAGACCGTATCAAGCAAGAACATGCTGGCGATCGATGAAGCTGGTCCTGTCTTGATACCAGCGATATCCATCATTGCATCACCACTTGGGCAGCAATTATCTAAGACAAGATCGACACATTCATAGAGCTTCTTGCCGCTTGGATGACGAGAAGTCGTCGCTTGCGATTGTGCTAGATTAGTGACAGCTACTGTATAGATGCCCTCTTTTTGACATCTCATAGCCATTTCGATAGGCATTGCATTACGACCACTATTCGATGAGATGATCATGATGTCGCCTTTTTCGATCTTATAACTATCAAAGATGATATCAGAGACACCTGGTAACTTCTCCATAGCGCCTGATCTTTGAGCACCAAAAGCTGTAAGTGTATCAGGATCTAAGATCGCATTGACATTGCCAAGTCCACCAGCTCTCGCGAATAGTTCGATACCGATCATGTGTGAGTGTCCTGTACCGAAAGTGTGGATGATGTGATCGCCTTCGATATTCTCAGCGAACTTCATAGCCAATGTCTTGATCGCTTCCTTGTTTACTTCTTCTGCTTTCTTGATCACTTCAATGATCTTCTGTCCATACTCAAATTCCATCATATCCTCCCTTTATATCTCTCTATGAGTTCTGTATCATGTGTTTCATCACCTGTCAAAACAGGTACTTCTTTTTCATGTTCTTCAAGCATTTGAATGACACGAGCCGCTAGTGATTGAGCGATAAGGTTGTTGCAGATCGATGATACTGAACATACCTTGGCATCTGTATCCGTCTTCATCAGTGCATCACCGTGTGGGCCGCAGTTATCGATGACGACATCACCGAACATGTATAACTTCTTGCCACTTGGATGTCTTGAATCTTCAACCATCGTATGTTTCATACTTGTGACGATGATGACTTTATGTCCTTGCTCCTTAGCAAGTGCAGCGATATCGATGACCAGTCCATTGATACCAGAATTCGAGATGACGATGAAGACATCTTGCGGCTTGATATCATATAAAGCATAGAGCTTTTGAGCAACATTTGGTCTTCTTTCAAAGATATTTGTTTTATCCTGGAACTCACTTAATGGCACGATACCTTTAGTGACAAAGTCTGATGTCTCCATGATGTGGATAGGAACTAAAGAGCCGACCCTGCCTGTGATATCGATACCAAGTCCTACAGAGTGTCCTGAACCAAAGACATGGACGACACCACCGTTTTCAATACATTCAGTGACTATTTCTGCACATCTTTCGATATTATCTTTTTGTGTGATATATAGCTCATCGACAAGATCGATGACCTGATCTTTGAATTCTCTTGCGTCGATCATTATCTTACCCTTCCTTCATATACATCTGTCAAAGCATTATTGTGGACATCAGCACCTTTGATATTAGCTGATAAGAGTACAGGTGCTTCCTTGCCGTTTTCGATAAAGCAATTATAGACCTCAGCTGTAAGCATCTGTGCTAAGACATTAGCGACAGTCGAAGAAGTCTGACATGCTTTGATACCATCGATATCTAAAGCGAGATCTGGCTCATCTGCACACATATCAAGATACATATCGGCATAATCCAAGAGCTTGCCATCTTCACAAAGTTTAGGTGATACATCATAGCTCTTCTTATTAACGATAGCGATGATCTTTTGACCATTGGCTTTATACCTCTTAGCAAGTTCGATGACTAGTGGTTCATTACCATCTTTAGAGACAAGGATGATCATATCGCGATCGTCTAATTTATATCGACCAAGTAGTGTATCTACAACATTGACGTCATCATAGATAGCTCCACTTTTGATCGCCTCATGATCATATAGACCTTCAAGGTCGAGTATCGAAACATTCATGCCATGATAAGGAGCAAGTCCTCCAGCACGGAAATTGAGCTCATTGACGAACTCGTTACCATGTCTTGCGCCAAATAGCTGGACGACTCCACCATTTACCATCGTTCCATAAATGATGTTGGCAGCGTCTTTGATCTTGGTGCTCTGGTCAAAGTAAGCATTTTGGATCTGCTCTTTGACCTTCTCGAAATAAGCTTTCTTGACATCCATCTTCTTCTTTTCCTTTCCTTTTTTCTTGAATGGGTTCTTGAATGCGAGTTTTGTCTTTCTACTTTCAGCTTGTTTGATAGCTAATGTCTCTTTTTTTGGCATGAGCTTTCTCAAAGCACGATTGGCTTTAGCGAGTTGGAAAGACTCACGTAACAACACTTCACCAGTATTGAGCTTTAGATAGAGATTGTATGGCTTCTGTCGATTGATGTTCCATTCAACGACTTCATCAAGCCAGATCTCCCTATCTACTTTACCACTTCTGTCATTAAAAAAAACTATCTTTTTGTCATCTATCGACATAACGATATGGTCCTTCACAAATAGTTGTACTACTAGTGCAAAGACCACAAAGAATAGTCCCATGATATAGGCAAATAAATGACCTAAGAAACATACAGCTACACCACATATGAGCATGACTATTTGGGGATACTTAGGTTTATAAAAGATATCTGTTTTCATTATATTTTCTCCAAATACATATCATACGATAAAAAAAGAATCTAAGAACCGCAAGATGCGGCTCTTAGATCAAATCCCTTCTTTATAGAAGACCTTCCTTTCTAAGACCCTCCATAACATCGACTTCTTCGTTTGCTGGAGTGATCCTAGAAGTTACTTTACCAAAGTGGTCGCATAGTTTCTTATATACTTGTGCATCCTCTTTAGTAGCAGCGATCGTTTTCGTAATCATCTTGTAATCCGTTCCTTGACGAGGAGCTGCTGTACCGACATTGAACTCTTTGATATCGAGTCCAGCATCAACTAGAGCTAATGCATCAGTTGGGAACTTACATATTACGAACAATGTTTCATCTTCATGAGCTTTCGCATAATCGATCGTCTCTTGGATAGAGAAGACCTTAACAGGTGTTCCTCTAGCAGCAAGTGGCAGAGCCATCTTCTGGATACGATCTTGTGCAACATCATCATTGCAGACGATGATCTCTTTTGCACCGATATGATTCATCCAAGCCGCTGCAACTTGGCCATGGATCAAACGGCTATCAATACGCATGTGTTTAATCATTTAATTACCTCATTTCTATAGATTTAACATTGTAATCTATCAAGAATTTTTAAGCTCGTTATTTAGCCATGATGCCTGCAGCACCAAGAACGAATGTAACGACAGCTAGAATTAAGATCGTCTTTAGTGGAGAGATCTTGAGGTTCTTGATCATGACATAGCAGATCGCAACAAGTGCAACTGGTAATAAGTAAGGTAAGATACCATCTAATGTCTCTTGGATAGAGAAGACGTTAGCTACTTCTTCACCAGCTTCATTGACTGTCGTACCGATCGTGATGTCATTGAAGTGTAGAGCTGATAGGATCGAAGGAACGAAACCACCGATAACAGTGATACCTAAGATACTAGCAGCAGCTTGTAATGTATCGAATGTGCTTGTACCAGCAACATCTGCGATGACATCCTCACCTTTACGGTAACCATAGTAGAATAATGGCCAACGGATGACGAATGTGAGAAGTGATGGTAAGATAGCAACTAATACACCTAACCAGTTACCTTCAGCAGCAAGTGATGCAGCTAAGATATTTAATGGTGGGTTAAGTAAGATAGCTTGGATCGTATCACCGATAGCAGCTAAAGGACCCATCAAAGCGATCTTTAAGCTGTCAGCAACTTCGACCTGGTAAGCCTCTTCAAGAGCTAGAGAAGCACCAAATTGAACTGCACCTGCCCATGGGTTCGTGTTATAGAACTGCATGTGTCTTTCAAGGTTACGGCAGATCTCATCGTTATCATCATATAACTCTTTAAATGCAGGGACCATTGAATAAGCATAGCCAGCGCCTTGCATCTTTTCATAGTTCCAGCACCATTGTAAGCAAGCGTTGTAACGGAAAGCTGATTTGCTTAATGCCTTTTTAGATAGTTTCTTATTTGTCTTTGCCATTATTCAGCACCTCCTACGTATTTGCTCATGAACAGTCCACCTAATGCAGCACCGACTAGAGCAAGTGAGATAGTGTTCATTGCAAGATAACCGAATCCAACATAACCGATGATCATGAATGGCCAGTATTTCTTGATATCCATGTAAGATAGTAATAGAGCGAAACCGACAGCTGGTAGAGCAGCACCGACAACACCAAGACCATTAGCGATCCATTGAACACTTGTAACGAAGTCTGTGACTAGTGTTAATTGATCGAGTAGTAACATACATACGAATACAGGGATAGCACGTGATAGGATCCATGGTAATGTACCACAGAGTGTCCATGTCTCGAACAATCTGACGTTGTTCTTAGCAAGAGCACTTTCACCTAAGTGTTGGAATACTGTAGTCGTCGCACGACCTAAAATATCCATCTGTGACATCAATAGCGCAACTGCTGTAGCAACTGGGATACCACTTGTGACGACGACGTCAGCGACATTAGCACTTGGATCATTGCCTAATGTACTAGCAGCAACGACTGTACCAAGTAGAGCACCGACAGTGTAATCAGGAATAGTAGCACCACCGTATGTGAAGAAGCCTAAGCTCATCAGTAAGCACTGAGCACCTACTGCAAGTCCTACTTCAGGAGCACCGACGCAAAGTCCGCCGACGACACCTGCCCAAAGGACGTTCTGGACAGCTAGGCCCGAAAGAGCCAATACCTGACCGACACCGACGTATAGGCCAAGTACGATTCCTAAAACTAAATTACCCATTTAATTTATCCTCCTGGTTCTAAATTAATGGAAACGATTTCAATTGTCAAGCGATCTTCCCAAAATTTCACACAATCAACACAAAAATAGCCTTAAAAAACGGCTTATATTTCCTTGGTAATTTTCTTTATCACTAGAATTTGATACTTTACTAACAAGCTTCTTTTGACAAAAATGTAAC
>CALVCT010000037.1 GCA_944326055.1 uncultured Erysipelotrichaceae bacterium | reverse complement strand
CCAACATCTAACTCGGCAACTCAACTTAATGACATCTATCGTGGCAACTCAACTCTCACACTTTTTGAGCCGAATTGCCCTTGGATAAGTTACCGAGAAGCGTTTTGTCTGCCCGATGCCATATTTGCTCGATTGCCCGAAAACCGCAGTATTACTGGGCTTTCAAGCCTATTCTCCTTTGACCCTTGACATCAATACTACCGTCTCCACATGCATCGTCTGTGGGAACATATCGAATGCTACGATATCTTTTATCTTATAAGAATCCAAAAGAGCTAGGTCTTTAGCTAATGTCGATGGATTACATGAGACATAGATCATCTTTTTGATCTTCGATCTTTCGATCACTTCGATCATTTCTTGAGATAGGCCACTGCGAGGAGGGTCGACGATCAGAATGTCGATCTTTTCTTTCTTACTATAACGTTTTAGTGTCTCTGCGCTATCCCCTAAGATGAACTCACCATTTTTGATGTCGTTTGCCTTTGCAGCCGCCTTCGCATCAGCGATCGCGCTTGGTATCACCTCAGAAGCGATGACTCTTTTAGCTTTTTTAGCTAGTGCTAAAGACATCGTCGCGATACCGGCATATGCTTCAAAGATAACACTGTCTTCATCACACATAGCGATGACAGTCTGATATAGTTTAGTTGCTTGTTGCGTGTTGAGTTGAAAGAAGGAAGTCGGTGCGATCTTAAGCTTTAGCCCTTGATGACTAAAAGCTATCGCTCTTTCTCCTTGAAGAAGGATCATCTTGCCGAAAAATTCACGTGATCTTCTATTTTTGATACTTTGATATAAAGACTTGAGACCTTCGATGCGCATGAGGTCATTTATACACGCTTCATCGATCTTGATATCACCAGTCACGATGACTGCTTCGACTTTATCAAGCTGTCTTATATACAAGCCATAGACATCCTTGTATCCATATTTATTGAGGACGTTGATGATATTCTTTTTGACTCTCTCGATCGTTTTATCATGGACGAGACAATCTTTGATATAGACAAGATGATCAGTGCCCTCTTTATAGAGACCGCTTTGAAGCTTGCCTTTCTTGTCTTGATAGACAGGCAGCTTAAGACTATTACGATAAGCTAGTGTCTTATCGCTACCTATGATCTTGATATCCTCGATCTTGATGCCTGCATATTTTCTTAGGGCCTCTTTTAGTCCTTCGACTTTATATCTTAATTGTGCATCATATTCAAGATGCATGACTTGACAAGCACCACAGTCTTCATAATACGGACATGTCACGATGACACGTTCTTTTGATCTTTTCTTTATACGATCTAGCCCTGCGCGATAGTAAGTCTTATGGTCCTCAACGATCCTTGCTTGTACTATCTCACCAGGCAATGCATTATCTATAAAGACAGGCTTACGCTTATAGTAACCTATGCCTTCACCATTGATCCCTAACTTCTTGATCTCAAATTCCATATGTATATAGTAGCATCTTTCTTTACAAAGCAAAAGATTGGTCCTATACTAATGACACCCATAGGGGGTATTTGAACTGTGAAAAAAGATTATGAAATAAAAGGAATGTCTTGCGCTATCTGCAAGAACACTATCGAAAAGAACGTCGCTAAGATGGATGGCGTCATCTCATGTCAAGTCAATCTCTTAGATAACGATATGCTGGTGGAGTATGACGAGTCTAAGCTCTCAGAAGCATCGATCAAAAAGACTGTCGATGATCTAGGTTATGAGATGCTCTTAGAGAAGAAAAAAGAGATCGATTTTACAAAGATCAAACTCATCGTCAGTGTGGTACTCATGGTCATCCTCATGTATCTATCGATGGGGCACATGTTGCATCTTCCAAATGTACCATACTCAAACTTTCTACAATTAGTGATCGCAACTGTGATCTATATCTTAGAATTCCACTACTTTAAAAGTGGAGTAAGATCGATCCTTCATCTCAGCCCGAACATGGATGCCCTTGTGACATTATCCTGTTCTGTATCTTATCTCTATAGTCTCTATGCTCTATATAAGCTAAGTATCGGTGATACATCTTTCCATCTTTACTTTGAGACAGGAGCGATGATCTTAGTCATCGTCTCGATCGGTAAGTATATCGAAGGTCTCAATAAAGAAAAGACGACGAAAGCTGTAAGACTTCTAGCGACGCTTAGGCCAATGGAGGTCACTGTCATCAAAGAAGATGGACTTTCGATCATCAAGATCGATGATCTTCAAGTCGGAGATGTCATATTGACTAGAGCTGGCGAATCAGTAGGTCAAGATGGGGTGATCTTAGAGGGCGAAGCTGACATCGATATGTCGATGTTGACGGGGGAATCATTACCTGTCCATAAGAAAGTTGGCGATGAGATCATCGGTGGGACGATAGCTCTCAATGGTTCACTAAAGATCAAAGTCACTAAGACAAGTGCTGATTCGACACTGTCCAAGATCATCGAGCTGACCAAAGAAGCAACGCTCAAAAAGATCCCTATCCAACGTTTCGCTGATAAGATATCCTCGTTCTTTGTGCCTGGTGTCATCCTGATCTCGATCATCACATTCATCGTTTGGTTCATATTTACTAGCGATTTTGAAAAAGCGATGAACTTCGCTCTCAGTGTCCTTGTCATCTCTTGTCCTTGTGCTTTAGGCCTTGCAACGCCAAGCGCGATCATGGTCGCTACCGGTGTCAGTGCTAAAAATGGTATCCTTATCAAAAATCCTGAAGTCTTAGAGATCGCCCATTCGATCAAGACGATCGTCTTAGATAAGACAGGTACGATCACCGAAAACAAGCCACAGATCGTCAAAGAAAAGATCCTAGATGCTGATTTCAAAGAGATCTTAGTCGCTTTAGAGAAGAATTCTAAACATCCTATCGCTAAAGCCGTCTTAGAGCATTATGAAGATACAGCTAGAAACTTCTCAAATCTCAATGAGATCTCTGGTGAAGGCATCAAAGCGATAGATGCTGGGCATACTTATCTCGCTGGCAATAAAAAACTGATGGAACATTTCGGTGTGAAGTATGATGAAGAGATCATCAAAGAAGCTATTAAAGAGCGCTATTCCTATATCATGGTCGCTATGGATGATCGATTATTAGGTGTCATCTATATCGCTGATATCATCAAAGAGTCATCAAAGAAAGCAATAGCTGACCTCAAGGCAAAAGATATCAAAGTCATCATGTGTACAGGCGATAATGAGATCATTGCCGATAAGATCGCTAAAGAAGTCGGTGTCGATGAAGTCATAGCTGAAGTTAAGCCTGAGGATAAATACGCTACTATCGATAAAGAAAAAGCCAATGGTCTTGTCGCTATGGTCGGAGATGGTATCAACGACGCGATAGCTCTATCTGCTGCTGATGTATCGTTTGCGATATCAAGTGGTAGTGATATCGCTTATGAATCAAGTGATCTCATCCTCATGAAGAACGATCTTAGTGATATTCCATTCATGATCGATCTCTCACACAAGACGATGAAGATCATCAAAGAGAACCTGTTCTGGGCACTATTCTATAATAGTATATTCATCCCTGTAGCAGCTGGCGTCTTCTATCCTAGCTTTGGATTCTCTTTAAATCCGATGATCGGTGCCTTCTCAATGTCACTAAGCTCCATCATCGTCTTATCCAACGCTTTAAGGATCAGAAATATGCATAAGAATGAAACGATAGAGATAAAGGAGGAAAAACTGATGAAAACTGTCGTAGGTGTTAATGGAATGATGTGTGAACATTGCGTCAAACATGTCAAAGACGCTTTAGAAAAGCGTGGAGTCAAAGCTGATGTCTCTTTAGCAAAGAAGAGAGCTGTCATCGAAGGTGAGATCTCTGATGAAGCGATCAGAGAAGCTATCAGTGATGCCGGCTATGAAGTAGTATCTATCACTCATGAAGGCTGATCACAAGAAAGTCATCCGTAACCTGAACATCGCTAAAGGACAACTCGATGGCATCATCAAGATGATCGACGAAGATCGTTATTGTATCGATATCAATGATCAATTGAATGCCACAAGAGCCATCTTAGCTAAAGTCTCAGACGAGATCATGGAAGCTCACTTCAAAAACTGTGTCAAGGAAGCCATCATCAGCGGTGATGACTCTAAGATCGAAGAAGCATTCCACTCATTGAAAAGAAGATAAAAGGCGAATCACTCGCCTTTTATTCTGTCTTGTAGATCCTTCGATGTCTTTAAGATCGTCTCCAAAAACTCAAGATAATAGCTCTTGAGTGGTTCTGATAGATCGCTAGCTAATCTCTCTTTCATCGCTTCTTCTCTAGCCCTATCAAAAGTAGCCATGCCATTTTCGATCTTATAAGCAGTGACATCCTTGATGACTTCCATGCGCTCAAGATAGAGTTCTTTCATCTTGTCATCGATCTTGTTCAAGGTCTCTCTTGACTCTTTTAGGTCTTTGACCATCGTTCCTCCTTTGTGCGATCAGCACTCCTATAAACATCAGTATACACCCAAAGATCTCAACCAAACTCAAAGTCTCACCTAAAAGGATGAAACCACCAAAGACACTGACGACAGATTCTAGTGATAGGATGAGCGATGCGATCGCTGGCTCTGTCTTTTTTTGGCCGACGATCTGTAGTGTATATGCCACACCTGTCGATAAGATACCAGTATATAAGACAGCCGGTATCGCTGGGGCGATCTTCATGATATCACCACTTTCAAAGATCAAAGATAAGACAAGAGCGATGATGCCGGCAGTCACATATTGGATCAAAGATAACGCTACAGAATTGACGTCTTTAGCAAACTTATCGACAAAGATGATATGTAAAGCAAAAAAGAGCGAACTGATCACAAGTAAGATATCTGATAGTTCAAATTCAAAACTAGCGCCATTGATAAGATACATCCCACATACACCTAAGATAAGAGCTAATACGACTTTCTTATCTGTGTGTGTCTTAAAGATGATATAGCCTAAGATCGGTGTAAAGATCATATATAGTGAAGAGATGAAACCGGCTTTACCACTTGGTGTATCGATAAGAGCGATCTGTTGTAAAGTAGAGCCCATAAAGATCATCGACCCCAGTATCACTCCACTTTTCAAACATTTTCGCATATCGAGACCTGATCTGTTGAAACGCATGACAGGAAGTAGTGATATAGCTCCAAGCAAGAACCTAAAGGCGTTGAAAGTAAAAGCACCGACATAGTCAGCTCCTGAACTTTGAAACGCAAAGGCAAAGCCCCAGATCATAGCCGTGATGAATAGGACGATCTCTCCCCTTAAATAACGCATACGAGGTGTATTATATATGAAAGTAAGAAGAAAGTTAAGAAGATATCTTTAAGGTAGATAAAGGCTGAAAGATGCTAAGATATACACATGGAAAAAGTGAAACAACTAAAAGAGATGCTCGATCGTGCTCAAAAGATCGTCTTCTTTACTGGTGCTGGAATATCTGTCCCTAGTGGTATACCTGA
>CALVCT010000036.1 GCA_944326055.1 uncultured Erysipelotrichaceae bacterium | reverse complement strand
GACGACAAGGTTCAAAAAGGACTACAAGCTGGCGATGAAGCGCCACATGGACATCGGCCTGCTGGATGACATTATTCGGGCCTTGTCACGGGGCGAAAAATTACCAGAGAAAAACAAAGACCACGAGCTGACCGGCGATTGGGTGGGTCATCGGGAATGTCACATACAACCGGACTGGTTGCTCATCTACCGCATTGAGGACGACGTGCTGGTGCTGACGCTGGCCCGCACCGGGACGCACAGCGACTTGTTCGGCAAATAAACCATCTGCCGCCGTATGAAAAACCTATATGGCGGTTTTTGTGTGCAAAGGGGTCTCGTGAAGCGCGACGCACACGAAAGGGGTCGCCAAAATGCCGTACCCTTTATTGTTCCATCTCCCGGTCGCGGTGCTTGTCATCGTTCTTTGCAGGGAAGTTAGTCAGCGGCTTGCGGAGCCGTTAAACGGCTTTCAGTTCCTTTCGCATGGCCTTCATGTCGTTGGCGTTCGCCTGCTTCTTGACGGTCAACAGGTCGATCTCGCACTGTCATGCCTTGGGGGTGATCTTCTCGTTTCTCATGGCTGAACCTCCTGAAATGAAAATTTTCTAAGTGACTGCTTCCCTAACCATAACAAAAACCATGATCAAGAAGTCACTTAGAGCATACATCTCCATAAGCCAGATGATATTCATGCTAGATAATGTGATATCCAGAATAAATAAAAATACACTCTGATCTTAGAGTGTAAGTTCTTTATAGATCCTTGATAGATCAAGGGATTTGACTTTGTGGTGGAGATGACGGGAATTGAACCCGTGTCCAAGAGTAGCCCCACGTAATGCTTTCTACAGTTTATCCTGACTTAATAAGACGATCTATGGCTCAGGCGACCTGAGATCGAATCTGCCTTTTCGGTCTTCGGATGGCAAGAGAAGGCTAACTTGCTTTTCCTATCCTGTGATCTACGACTGTAACTATCCAGGAAAATAGCTACAGAAGTTTTCGCAAGTCTAAATTCGACTAAGCAGCGAAAGCTAATCTGTTATTGTTAGCGTTTGATTTAGGTTTGACTATTAGGTAGTCACTCCACTGCTTACATCACCCAGCTGAAACTTGTCGATTCCAAGACATCCCCAGGTACTGATATTTTCTAATAAGAGCGAAAAAAAGTCAAATGATGTATACTATCCCATATGAAGATCTTAGTCACAGGAGCTTGTGGATTTATTGGCTCAAACTTTATCCATTATCTTTTAGATAGTCATCCAGAGGATAACTATACAATAGTAGATAAGCTTACTTACGCTGGCGATATCCATAACTTAGACGATATAAAAGAGAAACTTGATATAAGGATAGCAGACATCACTGATGAAAAGACGATGGAAGAGCTTTTTTATAAAAAGGACTTTGATATCGTCGTCAATATGGCGGCTGAGACGCATGTCGATCGTTCTTTTATTGATGAGGAGCCATTTTTTAGAACTAATGTCTTAGGTACTACAAATCTTATCAAACTAGCTAAAAAGTATCATGTAAGACGTTTTGTACAGATCAGTACTGATGAAGTCTATGGTGATCTTGCTTTAGATAGTGATTATCGCTATAAGGAGACAGATAGGCTCGCCCCTTCAAATCCCTACAGCATCTCTAAAGCGATGGCCGATCTTTTGTGTCTGAGTCTTAGTAAGGGAAGCGAGTTAGAACTTATCATCACACGCTCGACAAATAATTATGGTCCTTATCAATATCCAGAAAAGCTCATTCCTTTGGCGATCGATAGATTACTTAGCGACAAGAAGATCCCGGTCTATGGTGATGGACGCAATATGCGCGATTGGATCTATGTCTTAGACAATGTCAGAGCGATAGATCTTTTGATGCGCAAAGGTACACCTGGTATCTATAACATCGCCTATGGTCATCCTATCAGCAATCTTGAGTTATTGACTGATCTTTTGAGATCTTTTGATAAAGATGAGAGCTACATCACGTTCGTCAAAGACCGAAAGGTCCATGACTTACGCTATGCCCTTGATGTATCGAAGATCGAAAGCTTGGGCTTTGATGCAAAGATCACTTTAAAAGAGGGACTTAAAAAGACAGTCGATTGGTATAAGGCACACAGAAGCTATCTTGAAGTGAAGAAAGATCGCGCTTATAATGACTACTTAAAGAAAGTATATGAGGAATGAAAGTGGACTTAAGTATCGTCGTACCAGTATATAACACTTCTAAATATCTCAAAGAGTGTCTTGATTCACTCATCAACCAAGACCTTGAAGACTACGAGATCATCATCGTCAATGATGGAAGTACCGATCTTTCAGAGCCCATCATCGATCGTTATGCAGCGAGATATCCTTTTATCCACGCCCTTATCAAAGAGAACAGCGGTCTAGCTGATACAAGGAACTATGGTCTGCGCTTTGTGCGTGGCGATTATGTCGCCTT
This sequence comes from uncultured Erysipelotrichaceae bacterium, assembly GCA_944326055.1. GTDB lineage: Bacteria > Bacillota_I > Bacilli_A > Erysipelotrichales > Erysipelotrichaceae > JAHHTG01. Next base: position 383 of record CALVCT010000036.1, on the reverse strand, counting down.
TGTAGACAGTGATGATAGAGTAGCTAAAGATGCTTATAAGAAGTTATTAGATAAAGCTAAAAGTGAAGATCTTGATCTAGTAGTCAGTGATTTTAGATATTTTTATGAAGACGGGATCAAAGAAGATTTTATAAAGAGTGGTGTCAGAGAAGTTACTGGTGATATCCATAAGGATCTCATCTTATCGCCACTTTTCGCTTGGAATAAGCTCTATAAGACCTCTTACTTCAAGTCTTTAGATATCGTCTATCCAAAACTTTGGTATGAAGATATACCAGTGACACTCAATGCCTTTTTGCGCACGGATAAGATAGGTTACGTGAAAGAAGCACTCTTTGATTATCGTCAAAGAGAAGGCTCGATCATGGCTTCAAAGTATGATA
>CALVCT010000035.1 GCA_944326055.1 uncultured Erysipelotrichaceae bacterium | reverse complement strand
GAGGATGGATAAATTATTATCGTATCGGTTCAATGAAGATGTACCTTGAAAAGCTCGGTCAATGGTTAAGACATAAGGTTAGAGTCATCATCATAAAGAAATGGAAGAAACCGAAAAGGATTTTCATAAATCTCAAAAGACTCAATGACATCCAAAGGTTTAACTTCAAAGATGAAGACTTTTATAAGGTAGCTAATTCAAGGTTTGGACTTTATCGACAAGCAGGTATGTATGTGGTCAATTATATAATAAGCCCAGCTATCCTATCCCTAAAGGGAAAGGACATGCCAGGCTTGATCGATCCACTTAAATACTATCTTAAGAGTTTATGAATTCAATACTGATGTAGCGCCGTATACGAGACCCGTACGTACGGTGCAATGAGAGGGGCAAATTTACTGTAAATTTCTTCTACTCTATTTATATCTTGAGAAAGCTTTTAATAGAATCCTTTGATCTATTTAAGAAAGGAGAAATTTAATGAATAGAGAATTCGGAATGGGCAATCTTGTTGCTATTAAAATGGACGACAAGCGATTAGCTTGCTATGTTAATGGGCGTGTAAGCAAGAGAGGTGTTGAAGTAAGAAAAGTTGCTGATGATAAAACAGTTGCAACGGCTACATTATCTGTTCGTAACGTTGATTTTGATCTTAAAGCTGCATTAAGATCTCTTGGTTTGGCTGAAGATCTGATCTTGACGACAGAAGATGATAAAGGCAATAAATACATCAATGTCAGGCTCAATGTGTGGAATCAGTCTGGTGAGAACTTTGCTAAAGCAGTAATGCCTGGCGATAGTGTTAAAACAGTCGGAGTAATGACTGTTGACAGTTATACAGCACAAGACGGAACAGAAAAACACATCTTAAACATGACAGCTCAGAATGGCAAATGGGAGAAAGTTTACTTTAACAATCAGAATAAAGCTGAAGATAAAGTCGAAACTCAAAGCCAAGAGCCAGCAACAGCAACAGTTGATGTAGAGCCTGTCGTAGATGATGATCCATTTGGACCTATTGATGAACTAGATATGCCGTTCTAAATATAAAAAACGCTAAGGTTTTCCTCCTGACCTTGGCGTTTTTCTTTGAAAAGACCGCTGATTTTTCAGCGGCCTAGTGGGGTAGTCAATGATTATTCAATAGCGATAGTCTTCTTCTCAGGGATCTTCTTGACATCCTTAGGTACAGAGATCTCTAAGACACCATTATCGAACTTAGCTTTGATATCTTCTTCAGTGACCTTTTCACCAACATAGAAACTTCTTGAACAAGAACCAAAGTATCTTTCATTCCTTACGACATTACCTTTAGCATCTCTTTCTTCATCAGTCGTTTCATGTTTAGCACTGACAGTAAGATATCCATCTTCAAGGTCGATATTCACATCTTCCTTTTTATATCCTGCCAGTTCAATATCTAGTGTATATCCATTCTCATTTTCATGGATATCAGTACGCATTGCGTTATTGGTGGAAACAAATGATGTATTGAAGAAATCATCAAACATTCCATCAAATAGATCATAACTTCTTCTTGTAGGTGTATACCTCATATTTTTTTCCTCCTGAAGATATCCTTATTTCTATCTTCGATTATCATTATAGTCATTAATTTAGCACTGTCAAGAGGAGAGTGCTAAATATATCGATGTGTTCATTAACCTCTCACTAACATGATCGCTCTTTGATAGAAAGATTTGGCTTGTGGTTGGTCAATAACTGAATCGATATTAAGAAAATCGATATTTACCCCCTTGCGCATCTCTTGGATCTTTTCCACATATTCCGTAGTGACTTTTTTATGGCTCTGCCAAGATCCATTGGCAAGCATTTCGATAGCCAGATTAGAATAGACGATAATTAACCTTTCCTCACCTGCCCCTAGCCCCCATTCTATCGCTTTAATGCAAGCTTCGATCTCAGCACCAAGCGGACCAACTTCCAAGGTCTTTTTCAAACACCCTGCCTCTTCTTTAATCACATCTCCATTTTTGACCGCAACAAAACTAAAACGAGGTTTCTCACCTTTGGCAGAATAACTTCCGAGATAACAAAAGGTTATATCGGATGCTGTAATGCTTGGTATTTTGCGGAAATATTGATTGATAAATTTCTGAGCAGTCTCTTCATTTGGAAAAGATCGATACTTTGTGCTCTTGTGAGTGTCGATATATCGTTTACAATCCTTCCATGTCTCAAAGCGTTTGATCGTATTATTATTGATGGCGATGTAGATTTTTTAGTAAAGTCATCTTTCCCTTCCCATTTCTTTCTAAACTCCTGTTCTTCTTTGTTGGAGTGGACTTTTTGATAACGACAACCATCATGCTTATCGACAAAGTCTTTTGCTTCATTCCAGGTCTTAAATACATCGAATCGTTTGTTATGGTATGTAATATATCTGATCATCGTCATCACCTCACTTGTATTAATATATGAGATGCGGAAGGGAGGTATGAAAGGGATAGGAAAATAATGCTAGGGATGGGCGAGGGGGTGATTAACTCTTAGAAAAAGGTAGACGGAGTCAGAATAATTCTTTCTTAATCGTTTTACCATTATATTTCAATGACATATCCTGCATGATAGAGAAATCGTCACCAATAAAGAAATTATATGTCACTTCAATCAAATGGTCTTTTTGATACCAAAAAACAGTCTGCTTTAAAACAGCATCTTGTTTTAGTTTCAACAATTCCATTTGCTCATCTGAAGCCACAGTTGCTGTGATTTCAATATGAGAGCGATCACGTACTACGTTAGAAGTTGAAAGCATTTCGCTAAACGACGTGTTTAACTTTGAAGGATCGATCTGCTCAAGATACTTAGGATCAAAGTAAGTATAAGTTAGGCAAATAGGTCTATCATCGGCATATCTTATTCGTTCAAAATAATGTAAAAAATCACAATCATTAAAATAATTTTTTATTTTTTTCGACAAGCTGCTTTTTGACCTATATTCATATTTCAATAGCTGTGTTCTAGCTTCAAAACCAGCATGTTTTACAAGATCAGTAAAACTTTCATATGTTGTAAGTGACTTCTTGACTTCTCTTGTTCTTTCTTTAACAAAGGAACCTTTTCGAGGAATTCGGTCGATATACCCCTCATTGGCAAGTCTTTCCATACTCTTATTGTAAGTAGCATGGCTTACACCATATTTTTGGCTTATTTCTTGTTCATTTGGAAGTTGATCACCGACGGCATAAGTACCATCGATGATCGCTTTTTTTAATTTGTCGTATATCAGGTGTGACTTGTTTATTCTCATGATATGATAATGATACACAAAATCGCAAAAAAACTAAAGATAATAATGATAGCATTTACTAGTTTTCTTAAATATGATTCAGTATTTTAAATTTGAAGTATAAACGATATGATTCGATATTATACATGTAAATATGATAACGAAAAATTAAATATCGTAATTTAATGCTATCATTATTTACTATAAATTTTGATTATGCTATCATAATAGTACAAGCATGCTTATATAAAAAATAGGGAGGAAAATATGGATATTTCGTGGCTTCAAGTATTACTTATCTGTATCATAACGACGATTGGTATTCTTGATCAATTTGCAACACAGATGGGTTTCTATTCTCCACTTTTCTCGGGAACTTTAACAGGTCTCATCATGGGGGATGTTACGACAGGTCTTACTGTTGGTGCAACTTTGCAGCTTATGTC
>CALVCT010000034.1 GCA_944326055.1 uncultured Erysipelotrichaceae bacterium | reverse complement strand
TCGGCATGAGCTGCTGGGCCATTGCCTGCTCTATGATGCGGTCAATGACGGTAGGGATACCAAGTTTTCTTATCCCTCCGTCTGGCTTTGGGATCTCTACTCTTCTGACTGGGGAAGGGGTATATTTTCCCCTTCGGATTCTCTCTGTCAGTTCGTGGTTATGTTCCTTTAGCCATGGCAACGCCGCCTCGATAGTCATTCCATCGACTCCCGGTGCTCCCTTGTTCGCCTTCACTCTTTTGTAAGCTCTGTTCAGATTGTCCTTATTCAGTATCTTACTTAAGATATCTGGCTCTGCACTGTCCCTTTCCTTCCATATCCGGTTGAATGAGCGGTGCGCTCTCACATACCCTTTGCGTTCCGCGCTATCTCTTTGTGAGCAGCTTTCTCTGTTTTCTGTACCCATTCTGCTCATTTCTCCTTTCCCAGTCGTACTAAAGACTCCTATTGATTCAGCCCTTCACTGCGAAAAACAGCTACTATGGCCTCTGCTGACTTCTGTACGTTCAGTGTTACCTCTCGATAACGGTTACTCCTTTCAGAGCGTTCCGTACAGACCTCCTTGGGTACCACACGTTTCTTTTCCTCCATCCATCTGCCGCATTTACTGCACATGATTCCGTGTAGCTATTGGGCTTCATCTTGTGTTGCAGACTTGCCCTCATGTACAGCCTTCTATGCGATTTCTGTCCGTCAGACCAGAGGTTTGCCCGTGGGTTAGTAGGTTCCCCACATCCGGCTTCCTTCAGATTCCACCTCGTGATGGACACCCTTGCCTTCGGCTATATCCTTCCCACTACCGGGCGGATTTGAGACTTGCACCCTTGAGAAACGTGCGCCGCCAAGCGCACAACAAAAAAAGAGAGAAGCGCATACGCTCCTCTCATATTTCGTCAGTGATTGTTACTTCGTGCTTGTATCTACGATCATGAACTTGATGACACATGCATCATATTCATCTGACCAGATATATTCATCACCGAATTCTTTCTGACACTCTTTAGTGTTAGATGGTAGATCTTTAGAAGGTTTGGTGCTAGGTCTATACGAAGGAGACGATGGTGTTTCCGTCGTTTCTTCTATCCCGCCTTCTAAGCAGATCACAAATGTTGAGAATTTACTTGTACTAAATGTTAAGATTCCATCTTCGACTGTTGCCTCGATTTTTTCCGGATTACCATCATCATGAACTGTTGCGATATAGTATTTACCATCAGCAACGACGAAACTTTTATCAAGCTCAACTGTTACCTTGATATGCTCATCACCGAGATCTGTGACTTTGCCGATTTGATATAGACCATAATAACCATCGTTTCCAATTATCTCCATCGAAAGATCAAAAGCTTCTATCACATCTCTACCGTACTCATCTTTTATTTTAGAAACATCATTATTGTTTGCTTCGTCTTGAGTCATCTTGGTGTAGATTTCGCTGCCGTTTCTACGAGCTTCACCCAATTTTTTTCTCGTATTTTCATCGATACCTTCTATCTCTTCATTGTCTTTTAATTTATTATTAATGCCATCGATCGTTTCGTCTTGACCCAGTACGACTACAGCCGATTTATATTTACCAGCTTGTGTAACATACTTATTATTGACCTTATGACCATTTATTGTGACATTTCCGCCTCCGTCGTTTCTAAACGTGATATTACCCGGAACATCATAAAGCGTAAGATCGCCTTGTCCTATCCAATATTCGGTCATTTTGGCGATATAAGTTCCTGGTTCGATCTCGGCAATATCTTCAGCTATTTTCTCTTGCCCTACTATGTAATATAAGCCGATCGACGTATTCTTCGTACAATAGGTTGAGCCTTCATTTCCTTCAACATAATCATCAATGACTTTATAATCATAGAATACGCCACTTTCAATCGCGATATTTCGTACATTTAGATTATGGCCTATAGCCGTCTTAGCGTTGATAGTACAATTTGACGTCATAGTAATTTTACTATTGTCTACAGAATCTGGCTCTTCTTTGCCGTTGACATCATTTTCTGTTGAGCCATTGAATATACCATAACCATTTGAGTAATCACCGTCGTTTATTCTAGAAATACTAATTACAACGTCATCTTCAATGACGAGTTCTCCATAATTTAAAATAGTATAGAGGTCAGAATCCGTATCGACATAACATTCAAGATTAATCTGACCATCGATCTTTCCATCGAAACGATCACTCTCTGACTTGATAGTCAGACTTGCGCCTGGATTTATGACTATCATGGCAATAGCACTATCATTTAATCCATCAGCAGCCTTTTCATCAAAAATAGCATTTATTTCATAACCATTGAGATCGATAGTCTTATTTCCATTGACAATGATATACCCGTTATCTCCATATCCGATATCATAGCTGTTATCAAGAGTGAATACACTATTATCCGCGCTGCTATCCGCGCTGCTAAACCAAGAAATTAGTTCCTCAGTTTGTTCACTATCAGGACCATAAGGATTATAGGCGCTAGAACCGCACATGCCGTATACACATGGGTTACCATTAGGTTCTACTTTATAAGTTCCATCTTCCATAGTTATATTTGTGGAACCATTATCATTGTTCGCTGTTATGGGATTGTAGGTATTATCTACCTTGACAGAATCAGAAACTCCGATCACATCCAATTGGATATTTGATATTACATAACATTTCGATAGATCTACACCAATGTTATCGACATTACCTTCTTTTACATAGATAAATGGTCGACTAGCCATATTATTGACTAAAATATTAGTACAATCTGTTGTTAGTTTCACGCTTCCACTGGCGTCTAATGTGATTGCTGAGTCAACATTTGAATTTGTATTAAAGGTGATATTACCATATTTCTTTGCGGACCCATCATCACCACTTCTACCAGCTAGCGAAACGTCAGAATCGCTGATATACAATGGTGATCCACCTTCCGAATTACGGTTATCAAGAGTTATATTAGTCAAAGAGGTGTTACTTGCACCTTCGATAGAAAGAGTATATGGATTTTTACTTCCAGACTCTAACCTTGCACCATCAACAATACTGATATTGTTTCCAATTATTCTTATAAGCGGACATGTTTTGCTATTATCATTGCAACTAAAATCGTCCGCTGCAGTTATTGAGTATTGGCTTAAATTTAACGTCATGTTGTTATTGCTGATAACTAGTGGTTTAGTCAATTCGATATCATTAACTAAATAATACACCTTACTGCTAGATCCACTGTTCCCAACAGCCTCGATCAACTCATTTTCATATTCGATATACTCTATCGAATCATCAGCGCCAATTGGTGTTATGATCATAGTCATTAATAACACCGACAAAAGTAAACTAAATAATCTTTTCATGTGCCCCCCTTTTTTGATGAATCAATACATTAAAAAAGCCATGACATAGATCGTGCTCGATCGTCGTCATAGCGCTTTTCGAAAGTATTCTTTTTTAAAAATAACTCCTTAACTACATAATAAATGACTGACTGACTGACTGACTGACTGACTGACTGACTGACTGACTGACTGACTGACTGACTGACTGTAGTGTGTCGGTATTTGTAGATGTTGTCAAGGACTTCTTCATGTTTTCGATTATACCACAACTAGATCATTTTGAAGTACTATTCGATCTGTATTGCAATAAGTTTAATCATATCAAAAAGATCTTTTATGGATCCCTTACAGCAAGTGGATGCCTGCATCCTTGCATTCATCATACATGCCTTTTGGCCATACTGATGCTTGGACTTCTCCGACATGTGCTTTATTGAGCAAGATGAGACATATTCTTGATTGGCCTATGCCACCTCCGATCGTCTGTGGTAATCTACCATTTATCAAGTCTTGATGATATGGGAGCGATAGTCTCTCTTCAACTCTTGCTTTTTTGAGTTGTGATAATAAAGCTTCCTTGTCTACTCTGATGCCCATCGATGATATCTCGATCGCTTTATCGACGATAGGGTCATAGATGAGGATATCACCATTGAGTGACCAATCATCGTAGTCTGGTGCTCTTAAGTCATGTGGCTTACCACCTTTGAGCACATCACCTATCTGCATGATACAAACAGTCTTATGCTCTTTAGTGAAGACTTGCTCACGAGCTTTAGCATCTAGATCTGGATACATATCTTCTAGATCTTGCGAAGTAATGAAAGTTACTTCTTCTTCGATAAACGAGTCAAGCTTAGGACACTCTTTGATAAGAGCTTGCTCAGTGTTCTTGAGTGCTCTTACGATCCTTATGACGTAGTCTTTAAAAGTGTCGACATTGCGATCTTTTTTAGCTATGACTTTTTCCCAGTCCCATTGATCGACATAGAAAGAGTGGATATTATCGACGATCTCATCTCTTCTGATCGCATTCATATCCGTATAGATACCCATATTCTTGAAGTCATACTTCTTAAGGGCACTTCTTTTCCACTTGGCAAGGGAATGCACTACTTCAAGCTCATCTTCAACGTTCTTGGCATCAAACTTTACCGGTCTTTCGATGCCATTGAGGTCATCATTGAGACCACTGTTCTTTCTTAAGAAAAGCGGCGCTGATACTCTGATCAGTCCAAGTTCTGAAGCCAGGCTGTTTTCAAAGTGATCCTTGACAAACTTGATATATCTTTCAGTCTCGATATAGTCAAGCTTATCTTTGTAGTCCTTGATAGACCACAACATAACTAATATGCCACCACTTCTATCTCACACTTAGCGCCTTTTGGAAGCTCCCTTACAGCGACACAACTTCTTGCCGGTTTCGATGTGAAATACTTCTCATAGACGCTATTGAAAGCAGCGAAATCTGCCATATCACTTAAGAAGCAAGTCGTCTTGATGACTTTGTCAAAAGATGAGCCAGCTTCCTTTAGTAAAGCTCCAACGTTCTTGCAGCTCTCATGTGCTTGCTCTTCGATCGTCTCTGGCATTATACCAGTCTTTGGATCGATAGGTAGTTGACCACTTAAGAAGATGAGGCCATTCTCCATCATGCCTTGTGAGTATGGACCAACAGCTGCTGGTGCATCAGTCGTATTGATAACTTTCATCTGTATTACCTCCTACAATTAGCGCTATTATACACTATTTAAAAAGAGCTCTGTACTTACTTTGTACAAAGCTCTCTTGCTTATTTGATATCTTGTAGTTTTCCTTCACTCAGAAGTAACCTTTGGTCACTTAGTGCTGAGACACTATCAGAGTGCGTAACGACGATTACTGTCTTTCCATACTCATGTGCCAACTCCTTGAAGACACCGACGATCTCTTTCTCTGTCGCTGTATCAAGGTTACCAGTCGGCTCATCCGCAAAGATAAGATCGACATTGCTGGCAAGAGATCTAGCGATCGCCACACGTTGTTGTTCACCACCAGAGAGTTGGGAGACCATACGATCAGCTTTCGTCTTGACGATACCGAACTTTTCAAGCAAGGCATAAGCTACTTGCTTGTGATCTTTCGGTAGCTCATTATCTGTCTCACTCATCGCCACAAGTACGTTCTCCAGTCCTGTAAGATAGTTTATGAGATTGTATTGTTGGAAGACGATCGAGATCTTGTTTCGACGATATTTGCCAAGTCCCATCTTCTCGATATCTTCATCTGCATAATAGATCTTACCACTCTTTGGTGTATCAAGTCCCGCAATGATCGAAAGGAGCGTCGTCTTACCAGAACCACTTGGACCAAGGATGGTATAGAAGCGATGATCTTCAAATGTATAGGAGAGATCTTTTAAGATCTGTCTTTCAAAGCCACCATCGATATAGCTGTAATTGATATTCTCAAGTCTTAATATTTCTGCCATAGCTTGCCCCTTTCTAGTTCTGGTTCATCAGAATGCGCTTAGGATTGAAACGCATGATCATGAGTGATGGGATAAGTATCGAGACTAAGACGATACCAAGTCCCAAGACATAGATCTCTAAAATGATGAGTGGTGAGATACTTACACTATACTCTCCAACAAGATCATCAAGGGTGATATCTGTCGTATAATCTGTATCCCAGATCGATTCATAATCCGGATAATAGATATCATCACTATCTTCATTAACACCACTTGTCGTGATCTGATAATCTAAGACAGCTTCACCGATCTTACCAGCAACCAGTGAACCTGTACCTATCGATATCGTAAAGCCGATGATCGCCACAAGTGCCAGCTCCACAAAGAACTGAGCGACGATCTTAAACTTACTAGCTCCGATCGACAATAAGACACCGATCTCATATTCACGCGTCTTGAGTGTCAAAGCCGTGACAAGTGTAATGATGACGACTGCATTGATGACGACGAGCCAAACGATGAAGTTTGCAAATAAGCTAAGTGTATCAAGAGGTCTTGATAATCGATCGAATTCATCATTGTTGGCATTCATCACTGTAAACTGTGGTATATCTTGTCCGTGTTCAGCAACGAATGGTTCAACTTCTAATGGATCATTCAATAAGATCGTCACATCACTGATATATGAGACTAATTCTTCTGTCGGACGATTAGCTGGATCTTGATAGTACTCATCATCCGGATATAACTCCGCAAAGTGATCGAAAGATGCCTGTTGGATCTTCAGTGATTGTGCAGCTATAGTCGTCGCTGGCATGAGGACCATGTTGTCGGGGTTCTCATATGGGTATAACCAATCATAGTTGTCAGAACTTGGATCGACTGCTTGATTATGCGTATAGATACCAATGATCTCAAGATCGAGTCTGATATCATCGACAGTGATACCAGTATCTGCTAGATAAGACCCTTGCGCAAGTGAATTTGGATCAGTCGTATAGAAAGATACTGTATCGCCAACACGCAGACCATTTTGATCAGCTAGAGCTTGTGGTATCAAAGCGACCATCGCATCATCATCGATCTCCTCTTGAGTGTAGAATCGACCATCGACGATCTGAAAAGAGTTCTCAACAAATTCGATCATATTAGGATAGTAATTTGCTTTGACAAAGAAAGCTGGATTCATATATGTCTGGCATATCTCATTACCATCCATATCAATATAACAAGACTCCGTCTGATCCATCTGCTCTTCTGCTTGGTTGTTCAAATGAACATAATCAAGATCTTCTGTCTGATAGAATTGGCTCGTGTATAAAGCATTTGCTGTAAGTACTCTATCATCAGCTAAGATATCTGTGACATCATTGATCGAGATCCGTGGAAATCCATTATTATAGAACTCATCGATCTCTTCTTGATCAGTCAGAGAATTGACATACTCATTGATCGCATCATAATCGATCTCATAAGTAACGACAGCACGCATCTTGCGTCTAGTAGCGATCTTTGCGTTCTCACTGGCTTGTGAGATACCAAGACCGACGATGACGAAGTTGCCAATAACGAAGAACGTCAGTAATAGTAATATCGACTTCGATAATTTACGTGTCACGTTCTTTAATGCACGATTGAAGAAATTCATTCCTATCTCCCTTCTTTTCTATTATCTTGATAAGATGCCAAACATCTAACTTTACTCAGTAGGTGTTGTGGTTGGATCTATAGGTTCATCAGTGCCAGGATCGACGACACAATCATAAGGCACTCTGCCGCCACGATCACTGACGATATATCTTTGATCACTATAGATATAATCGCCAAGATCGATCGTATGGCCATCTTCATCCTCAAGATGAGCACGACGATCAAAGTCCGTATTGGCTTCGACATTGAATGGGATACTGTTTTTCGCCAAGAAGTCCACAAGATCGAAGACTGTATTACACTCTGTCATCGTATATTGGACGCCTCTTCCTGCTGAGACGACGATATCAAAGCGGACGTCAAGTGGAAGTCTAGTATTGCAATCGAGTTCTGTTCCATCAGAAGCGAAACATCTGACAGAGACGATCTCGCCGGCATCATACTCTTTAGAGTAGACTGTCGTACGTTCAGTGTAGTTATCGATATAGGCATCGATACCTTTCTCACGCATATCTTCACACCAATCATAGAACTTGAAATAAGATCCGCCGATGAGCGCTGGAGCTTCTTCATCTTCAAGATAGAAGTAACTGCCAAGGTTGATCGTAAGTCTAAGTTTATCGTCTGCACCGACTTGCTCACCTGATGCAACACTTTGTTCAAGGACATATTTATCTGATTTAGAATACATCTCACGTAAAGTGACGACAGCCGCATTGTCCTCAGTCCAAGTCTTGATCTCTGATTTTGTCATCGAAGTGAAGTTTGGTACAGTGACACCTTCACCTTTTGAAACGACGATCGTCAATGTCTCACCCTGCTGCATCGTGCGATTAGCTTCGATCGATTGAGAGATGACTTGATTGACTGGCACATCACTGCTGTATTTCTCGCTTATATCAAGAGTAATCCTGTTTTGATTAGCCCAAGATTCAACAGTCGCTAGGTCTTTATTTTTGAAGTCTTCAACAGTGACCGTTCCTGCTGGCGCTACACCGCGCGAGACTCTGATCTCTAGACGACAACCACGTGTGAATTCTTCCTCATCGCAATTTTGGAAGTCGACTTCGATGACTTTATTTTCTTCGACTGTATTTGAATAAGCAGTGATGACTCTTGTATTGAGAAGCTTGTTTTCCAAGACCCAGGCATCGATGTCTGCTTTCTCCATATTCTTAAGATCTGGTACTTCGATCGCCTCATCAGGATCTGGTCCTAATGAGAGACCAAAAGTGACGATGACGTTGTTTCGTACGCCAGATCCAGCCTCTATCGATTGCGAAGTGATGATATCTTTATCATATTCCATACTGTATTCTTCCACAAAAGCGATACCGGATGTCTCGATACCATATTGTCTGACCCAAGTCGTTACTTCACTTTGCGCCTTACCAACGAAATTTGGCATCGAGATGTTTGCTCTAAGGAAGAAGAACCACACCAAAAAGATCACGACGACAAGAAGGACGATAGGGATAGCTATCATCCAAGGTTTGAAAGGAAACTTCTTCTTCTCGACAGGTATCCTTTCTTCTTCTTTGAAACTATCTGGTTTATCCTCTTTGACGAGACCACTTAAGAAATCTTTCTTCTCACTCATATTCTCCCCCTTAAAGTCTTATCGTAAAAACAGTGCCTCGATCGACCTTCGATGAGACCTCGATCTTATAACCTAATGTATCAGCGATCCTTTTGACCATCGCAAGACCGATACCTGAACCACCAAGTTCTCTACTGCGCGATTTATCGACGCAATATAATGGCTCAAAGATGTGTTCAAGCTTGTCTTCTGGTATGCCGATACCTGTATCTCTGATACTGAGCTCTTTAGCTTTGTATTCGATATAGATAGAACCTTTTTCTTTATTGTAGCGTGTCGCATTTGAAAGTATGTTATAGATAAGGCGCGACAAGAGCTCTTTTGATGTGACGACATCTTCATCGACGATATCTAGATGTACAGTTATATGTTTTTGATCGATCAGTGGCTTCATATCATCGAGACATTTATCGATGACATCTTTGATACTGACGATCGTCGCTTTGATATCGATATCTCTTGAATATGCAAGCAGATCATCGACAAGGGCTGACATCCTATCGACATTCTTCTTTTCAACTTCGATAACTTTTTTATAATCTTCGATCGTACTGTCTTCATCTAAGGTCTCAGGATACATCTTCATTACTGCTAGTGGTGTCTTGAGCTCATGAGCGACATTTGATGTGAAGTTCGATTGACGCTCTAAGACTGTATCAAGGCGTACGAGCAATCTGTTGAAAGCGATCTTGATCTTGCCGATCTCATCATGACGATTTGTGATATACAGTTGTTTATCAAGATTGCCTTCGTTGATATTAGCGATATCAGATGTGAGCTCTTTAAACGGCTTAAGCAATAATCCACTCAATGGATAGGAAAGGATGAAACCGATAAGACCTAACATCAGTGACCATATGAAGGTCTTAGCGATCGTATCTTGGAAAGTCTCATTTAGGATATTGAGAGCTGCTTGATAAGTCTCACTTGAACGATCGATATTGATATCTTCTTTTGTTTCTTTATACATGTTTCCACTAAGCGATGGATGTGGTGTCTCTTCTTCAGATTCTGTTGCATATTGGTCATTGATATAAGCGACATTGTCTTCTAGTTTTGTCCTAGCATTTTCCATACCATCTTTCAAGACGTTGAAGAAGGCGATATTTGAGACCATCGAAAATAAGAATATTGCGACACCGATCGTGATACAGAACTTGATACGGATATTGAGCTTATTCATCATTGCTCCTTAGACGATATCCTTGATTACGTTTATTGATGATATACTCGACACCGGTATTCTTAGCTAATTTCTTCTTAAGTGTATGGATATGATACTTGAGCGTATCTGTATAAGTATAATCATCGACATAGCCATCCCAGACGTGTGTAAAGAGTTCATAGTTAGAGATGAGACGATCTTTATGGACCATGAGATATTCTAAAAGGCCAAACTCTTTAGATGTCAGGTCGATGACCTCACCTTTGACTGAGACCTCTTTCGTATTCGTATCAAGCGTGATATCGCCATGGACGAGCTTTGTAGGGATCGAAGTATAGTTCATACGCAAAGAAGTGCGTATCCGTGCTTCAAGCTCTTTGAAATCAAAAGGCTTGATCACATAATCATTAGCGCCAAGATTGAGACCGACGACACGATCATCGACTTCTGAGCGTGCCGATAAGATGATGACACGAGTCTTCATATCTTCTTCGCGCAATCTGCGCAAGACATCGAGTCCATCGACCTTTGGCAGATTGAGATCAAGTAAGACAAGGTCGTAATCATTGATCTTCAAAAGATCTAATGCTTCTTCACCATCATAAGCACTATCTGTCGCATAGCCCTCTTTTCTAAGGGCTTTTGTTAGTGCATAATTTAGATCTCTTTCATCTTCAACGATAAGTAATCTCATACTAAGATTTTACATGAAAAAAAGTAATATGAAAGTTAAAACACAAAAGTCGTATAATATGGATATGATAAAGATCGATGAAGGACTCATAAAAGATATCTTCCCAAAAAGAGATGATCAAGCACATAAAGGTACATATCATAAAGTACTCATGATCGGTGGCTCTAAGCGCATGCATGGCGCACTAGAGATCGCTTCTAAAGCTGCTTACCATAGCGGTGTAGGTACGCTCACTTTACTTATACCTAGTAGTATCTATCTTATCGAAGCACTAAAGAGCGATCTTATGCTCATCGATGTGAAAAGTGATGAAGATGGCTTTATGACCTATGATCCAAAGATCAAAGAGATCGCTAAAAACTATGACATCATCGCGATCGGTAATGGCATGGGAAGAAATGAAGCGACATATATGATATTGAAAGATATCTTGTCTTTAAAAAAGAAGGTCATCGTCGATGCAGATGCTCTATTTCATCTTTCTAAAGTCAAAGACATCAGAGCCCAAATGATCATGACACCACATATCAAAGAGTTTGGCTATCTAATCTCCAAAGATGTCAAAGATCTTGATGAGGCACAAAAGTATCTTGACGATTATGATCTCAAAGACCATGTCTTGGTCTTAAAGTCGTCTAAGACGATCGTTGCGACTAAAGATGAACGTTATATCTTGGATACTCCGACAAGCACTCTCGCAAAAGGTGGCTCTGGTGATATTTTATGCGGCATCATCAGTGGCATCCTAGCTCAAGGTATCTCACTAAAAAAGGCCGCCCTCATCGCGACCTATGTCCACAATCGTCTTGGTCATCTCTATAATAAAGATCCACTTTATGTAATTCCAGATGAGCTCATATCCCTTCTTGATAAAGCTTATCAAGAGTTAAGATGACTCTTCGTTTGTGATATTGCGTTTACATTTGCGTTCAAATTCTGGCCTGTCCATGATGACGATCGCTCCACAGCCCTGACACTTGAGCTTTACATCAGCACCTAAGCGGATGATCTTGAAGTAGTGACTTTTCTTACATGGATGATCTTTCTTCATTTGAACGATGTCATCTAATTTATATTCTGTGATCATATAGACTCCTCATGGATAAGATATGCCTTATAGACATTCTCAAGTAACATACATACCGTCATCGGTCCAACACCTTTAGGTACAGGTGTGATAGCTTTTACTTTATCGACTACTTTATCAAGATCGACATCACCACATAACTTACCATCGACATGATCGATACCGACATCGATGACATAAGCACCATCTTTGATATATGTATCATCGATATAGCGTCCTTTCCCTATCGCTACAACTAAGATATCAGCTTCTTTTGTGATCGATCTGAGATCTTTACTCTTCGCATGAGCGATCGTGACTGTCGCATCTTTTTTAAGCAATAGACGTGCGACCGGTAGACCGACAAGGTTACTGCGCCCTACGACGACAGCTCTTTTGCCTGTGATATCGACATCCATCTTCTCGATGATCTTCATGATGCCAAGTGGCGTACAGGGAACGAAGCCATCTTCACCTAAAGATAGCCTTCCAGCATTATAGTCTGTTAGACCATCGACATCTTTGTCGGGCTTGATCGCATTCAGTATAAGACGACTATCGATATGTCGCGGAAGTGGAAGTTGGACCAAGATAGCATCTACTTCTTTATCTCCATTGAGCTTTTCGATCAGTTTTAAGACTTCATCTTGTGATGTATCTTCCTTTAAATGATGAAGTCTAAAAGTAATACCGACAGCAGCTGAGGCCTTTTCTTTACTTTTGATATATGAAAGACTAGCTTTATTATCACCGACCAAGATGACATCGAGCTCTGGCTTGCGCTTTTTGAGCTTAGCTATCCTTTCTTTAAGTTCTTGTTTGAGCTCATTAGCTATTTCTGATCCATAGATTATCATAGGTCCTCCGTGTCGATAATGATGGTAACTGGTCCATCATTGATCATTTCGATCTGCATATCTGCACCAAAGATACCTGTCTTAACGATAAAGCCACTCTCTTCAAGCAACTTATTGAAGTAGTCATATAGATCACTAGCGACCGGTGGCTTCATCGCTTTGATAAAGCTTGGTCTATTACCTTTTTTCACATCGGCATAAAGTGTGAACTGAGATATCGATAAGATACTGCCACTTACCGCCTTAAGATCTAGATTCATCTTCCCTTCTTCATCTTCAAAGACTCGAAGACTACTTACTTTTTTAGCAACTTTCTCAACTTCCTTTTTCGTATCATCATCTTTGATACCAACTAAGATCATAAAGCCTTTATCGATCTCACTGTAGACTTTCTTATCGATATGACACTTAGCATACTTCACTCTTTGGATAACGACTCGCATGGACTTATTTTAGTGATAATAAAAGGATATGGCAAGCCATATCCTTTATAGTTCCTATTTTGATCTATCGATCGATTAAGCCATTGCTTTTGTGATTGCAGTGATGAAGTCACCAACAGCCATAGTGCAGCTTGTAGCTAAATCTACTGGGCTGTTGTGATCGCCACCGAGTTCCATACCTTCGATCTCAGCTGATGTCTTACCGACACAGTAATCTTCGAAAGCAGCAGCTTGTTCGAACCATTCAGCACCGATAGGAGAAGCACCTCTCATACCGTAGTCATCAGCACGGTCTTGTTTTGAATCGATAGGTTCAGCATCGACGACAGCACCAGCTGTATCGAAGTGACCTGTATTTTGAGCAACGTCGAGGTCAACTGCTAAGACTTTGCCTTCAGCATCTAATGCAACACCAGCATATGTGACGTTATATTGAACTTCACCTTCAACGTCAGCTGTAGCAGCTGAAGTTGAAACTGTTGTCGTTGATGATAAGCCATAGTGATCGACTGTACCTTCAACAGCTACTAAGTGTTCATTTGCATCAGCGATAGCGTTGATGAATTCTGTAACACTCATCGTGCAGCTTGTAGTTAGATCTACTGGGCTGTTGTGATCGCCACCGAGTTCCATATTGAGGACTTCGTCGACTGTCTTACCGATGCAGTACTCTTCGAAAGCATCAGCTTGCTCATACCATTCAGCACCGATAGGAGATGCGCCTCTCATAGCGTAATCATCGCCACGCTCTCTCTTTGTGCCTTGAACGCCTTCAGTGACGATCTCACCTGTAGCATTCCATGTTGATGTGTTCTGAGCGACATCGACTTGTAAGTCAACGATCTTACCTTCAGCATCGACAGCTAGAAGAGCATATGTAGTATCTACTTCTAAGCTACCTTCTGTATGATCAGCATCGACAGAAGTACCTGACATCGTTGTTGATTGACCGACACCCATCGATACAGCACCTGTTGTTTCAGTGCCAGTTGTTTCTGTTTGTGTTGGCTCATCTGATGTAGTTGGTTCATTTGATGAACATGCTACTAAGCTTAGTGCCATAAGACCACAAACTAATAAAGCTAATAATTTTTTCATTTACTGCATTCCTCCTGCACCCGTTATTATATGTTATGGCTAAAGCTATTGCAAGATAAATCGCAGCCACTATGTGAAAAAATAAACTATAGTCCTTCTACCTCTTTAAGATATCTAGCTAGATCTTTAAAGTCACCTTTTGGACCTGTATAACTTCCATCATCATGCAAGATGAAACGCTCGATGAGGAAGGTCTTCATCCCCAAAGCTAAAGCAGGTCTCATGTCTTCTCTGATATCGTTTCCGACCATCAATACTTCATCAGCCTTTAGCGCAAAAAGATCTAATAGTTCCTTATAATATCTTAGATCTGGCTTACAATAGATCGAATTCTCATAAGTCGTGACATGCTCAAAATCGCTATAGCGCTTATGCACCCATTCGATACGCTTTTCTGTCGCGGCACGTGGGAAGACTGGACTTGTTGCTAAGACTTTGATGATATGATGATCATCTAAAAGATCAAAGACTGAAGGAATATCAGGATCAAGCTCAGTAAGCAAGCTCTTAGCTTCTTCAAATTCATTCTTATAAAAGTGATCACAAGCTTTGATGAAAGCTTCTTTTGAATCATCATCTTGCTTGCAAAGTCTAAAGAAAGCCTCCCAGAAAAGCTCACGATTCGTCTTTGAACCATCATTTTTAAAGACAGCTTCACAAGATTTATAGATGAATACTGGTAACTCTTCATAAGAGATATCGAGCTTGATATCCGTCTTCATCAAATACTTGATCAATAATTTGTAATAACCCTTTACAAATTCATCTGTGTCACAGGGTACTAAAGTACCATCGAGGTCAAAAAATACTGCTTTGATCATAACTAACTCCTACATATATCTGCGACTTCCGCCTTTAAAAATTCTAATAGTGCTGCTTGATCGACTAAAAGACCGACGCCCATCATCCCACCACTGATCTCGACCTTGGAAAGTAGCTTGGCACTACTATCGAAGATCAGTCTGTGTCTTGCGTTTATCCCAACAGGTGAGACACTGCCTCTTTCATAGCCCACCTTCTTCTTGAGATCCTTCACGTGGACCATTTCTAGGTCCTTGACATTTAAAGCCTTGGCACATTTTTTTAGATCGAGCTCTTTAGCTACCGGAATAACAGCGATGATGAGCTCATTTTTATAAAGTAATGCCAGTGTCTTGAAGCACTCTTCATACTTTAGTCCTAAAAGATCAGTGACTTTAAGGCCATCAAAATCATCTTTAGCTATCTCATAATACATAGGTTCATAGGCGATCTTAGCTTTATCTAAGATGCGCATGACATTGGTCTTGATCTCTTTCATAGGGCCATGTCCTTTGGTATATCTGAAGATACCGTGATGAACTCTTCCTTGAGCGGATGATAGAAAGATAGTCGGTCAGCACAAAGACCCATCTCTTTGATGGTATCATCCATCACGCCATACAAAGGATCATTGATGATCGGATGTCCGATGTGGCTTAGATGGACACGGATCTGGTGTGTACGGCCAGTCTTGAGGATACATCTGACAAGACTGTGCTTTTCATCATGTGCTATAGGTTCGATGATCGTCTTAGCGCTCTGGCCTTTCTTATAGACGACCATCTTTTTTGCATCATGGCGATCTCTACCAATTGGTACATCGATCGTCATCTTGCTATCGATCTTGCCCAAGACATAAGCGACATACTCCCTTTTGATCCTTCTAAACTCAAGTTCTTTATCAAAGAAGCTTTGAAAGTATGGCGTCTTTGAAAAGAAGACAAGGCCTTGTGTCTCTTTATCCAAGCGATGGATGGCTTTAGCTTTACCATGGCTATGACTATCAAAAAGATGGTCATCGACAAGATCTTCTAAAGTGATCTCTTCATTTCCATCACTGTGTACTAAAAGTCCAGCTCTCTTATAGACGATGAGACAGAGCTCATCTTCATAGATCACATCGATATCTTCATGACCTTTGTGTTTTGCGACATCGACAGGATATAGTTTCATCTTCAGATATTCACCATCTAAGATATCATCGCGCTTAGCATATCTATCATCGATAGAGATAAGCCTATCTTGGATAAGTAGATGGCGATATTTACGCGATAAGATATAGCTATCTAAGAAATCAGCGATCGTCTTTTGGGTAAGCGAGCTGATCTTGATCTTCAATGTATCATCGATCACTTCGTATTCCATATGCTGTACTCCTCGTCGACTGGCCCTTCAAACCATGAATCAAAAGTCGCAAGACGATCAGGATCGATAGGTCTTTTTGACGTCTTGTTTCTTTCGATGAGCCTCTTTCTTCTAACGTTTTCTGGCGCAACGAACTCGATAAAGCGATATGCGATCCCTTCTTCATCCAAGACTTCTTTGATATATCTTCTTTCCTCTTCATACCAAAAGCCATAGTCTAAGACCGTATCGATACCTCTTTTATCCAGTTCGATGATCTTCTCTAAGTAATATGTGACGATAGCCATCGCTATCTCGTTATGACGTTTTTTTCCTTCACACTTATCATCTATTCTGTTCATGAGCTCATCGACATCAAAAACGATCTTCCCTGTCGATCTGGCATATGTGCTCTTACCACTACAGATCTTGCCAAATAAGATATGGACCATACTATCTCCTTTCGATCTTCTGAAGATGATACTTGATAGCTACGATCTTAGATAGGATAGCCCTGAAGAACTTGAAAAGAAGCCACACACGACTATCGTCATAGACGGGCAGATAGACATCCTCTTTAGCTACATCATCAGCGCTAAGATAGGCAAGCAGTATCATCATCTCACTGCGATAATAATTTGTATAGTTTGAAAAATGCTCCTCAGGATATTCTTTGTTCAAAAGATCTTCCTGTCTTTTGAACTTCATAAACATGTCATGTGCTGTCTTATATGACATGAGACCTGTCATAGAAGCTTTTCTTTGGTAGTAATGATAAAGACGACGCTTTAAGATCTTGACTTTTTCTGCCTTTAAGAAGACAAGAGCAGAAAACTCCATATCACTAAAGTTATCATGATCTATAGGAAAACGTATGTCTTTTAAAAGTTCGGCTTTATAAAGCTTGGCCCAAGCATAATTATTGATACCTGTATTATGACATAAGCCATGTAGGGTCTTTGGCTTCATATAGATGCCTTCTTTTTTGATCTTAGAGCGATAAAACCTAAAGTGATCAAAGTCAAGGTAGTAAGATGCGCCCACAAGGTCGACATCATCTTCTTTCATCGCTTGATATAACACTTCGATCGCATCTTGATCAAGATAATCATCACTATCGACGATCATCACATACTCGCCCCCTGCAAGATCAAGACCAGCATTATACGCTCTTGAACAACCACCGTTCTCCTTGTGGATGACATGGATACGCTTATCCTTAGAAGCATATTCAGCTAAGATCGAAAGTGTCAGTTCGTCTTTTGAGCCATCATCGATGATGATGATCTCCAGGTCGTCATAAGTCTGTGATGATAAAGAAGAGAGGCAGCGTCTCAGATAGCTGCCTGTATCGTATACTGGAATGATAACACTGATGAGTTCTCTTTGATAATTCATTCCATCATGAACCATATCGAGCCATCACCACTTTCTGAATAGCCCCAATTATCACTGACGGTGCCACTATAGACGTAGTCCCAATTACTGTCGATGAAAACGCAAGAGCGGTTATTGTTTTCACACCACATCACTGCCTCATCATAACTCATGCCAGGTACATCATAAGGATCACCTGTCGCTTCAGCACTGCTACCACTACTTTGAGCGAACACTTCAACAGAGATCACTGAATAATAACGACTATCTTCGCCAGCTCCTGGATTTTGTGAAGATATGAGGCCAGCTCTTGATGCATCATAGCCATAGTCTCCCTCTTCGATATAATCGACTGATACTTCATAGCCATTGGCACTGGCCCAGGATTCTAGACTGCTTAGCGGTTGGCCTACAAAATTCGGGATCTCACCATCTGTCGCTGTGACATAGACTGTAAGCGGACCACTCATCTCAGAGACTAAAGTACCTGCACTCGGACTGAAGTCGACGACAAGACCACTAGTACCTTCGACATAACGATCATCGCTCTCATCGATATAATGGACATCAAGTGTCACATCGTTTTCGCTAGCCCAAGCTTGTACATCAGCTAATGTCGCACTTTCTCTAATAAAGTCAGGTATCGCCTCAGGGATCTCAGGATGGACCTGGACCTCATCAAAGACTTCATGATAGAGGACACCTCTTTCATATGGTTCTTTAGCACTGAAACTAAAGAGTGCTTCTTGTGTATCAGTAGCGCTGCCCATCGTATCTTCGATACGTGCTAGGTTCTCAGCGATCGAGCCCTCATATGGGATCATGATCCAAAGGTTCAATCCACTACCATAGTCATGGTAATAAGAAGAATAACCTGTGACACGCATATTCTGGATATCGATGAGATCCATCGTCTTTAGACCGGTGTAATTAGGTATCGATAATAGATAATTGAAAAGCGAAGTGAGCTGATCTAGAGATATATTCGTCTCTAGATTATTACCAGCCGCTTCAAGTGCATCAAGTGCCCTATTGATATCATTGAGTTCCAATAGACGTGAAACGATCTGTGTGATGACTTGTTGCTGGTGGAGCTCACGATCATAGTCGCCATTTGGCATCGCATGACGCTCACGCGCAAATGCGAGAGCCATCTCGCCATCGGCCCATTGGACACCTTCTTCGATGCGAACTGTATAATGACCTCTTTCTGTTGAAGAGTCTTGTGCTAAAAAGGCAACAGGTGAATCGATCTCGATGCCACCGAGCGCATCGACGATCTCAACGACACCTTTGAAGTTGACCTCCATATACATATCGATCTCGATGCCCAGCATATCACTGACGGTATCCATAAGACATTGTCTAGATATACCGCGCGCCGCATTGATCTTCTGCTTTGAGCTCGTACCAGCGATCGTGACATAAGAATCACGTGGGATCGAAGTCATCGTGACGGTCAAAGTCTTAGGATTGACACTCGCAACGATGATCGAATCAGCTAGTCCATAAGTGTCTGATTCTGGTGCATATCCAATAAGCAAGACATTGAAAGGTTCCATCGATAGATCGATGTTTTGTGAATCATTGCTTCCAGTCTGCATATCCTCTGACCACTCTTCAAGTGTCGTCATACTGTCGAGATATTCAGCATACCCCTCTTGATCAGCATACATCGAGCGGAAGCCACTAGGTAAGATAGCTGCATCGACTTCCTTGGCGATCAGGGCACTCATCAGCTCATCGATACTGCCATATTCTTCATAGCGCGGTGATACACCTGCTTCATTGAGCTTACTTTGTCCAAGAGCGCTTGGTGAAGCTTCTGTACCTTCGACCATACCGACGACAAGTCCATCAAGTTCACTACTCGAACTTACTTCGCTATCATAGACGACAAGACTAGCACTGATCGTCTCATAGTGTTCATCACCACTTTGGATCATACTATCTACGGCATTATTGACTCTGAAAAGCAAGTAGTTACCATAAGCACCTGCTAAAGTCATGACTAGCGCAAAGACTAAAGTTGCGATCTTTAGTTTATTATCTTTAAAAACATACGCAAAGATGAAGACGACATCAAGGATGATGAGGATACAAGCTACCGCACCGATGAGAGCTAAGAAAGTCCCTCTTTCAAGACCACTATAGCGCCACATGAGGATCGCAACTAGAATGATCAAGATATTAGCTAAAAGTGTCAAGATGAGAGCTGCGACACTGATATATGTTTTTACTTTACTACTCTTGCGTGACATCTTCTCCTCCTAGTGCTTCGACGATCTCATAGCGTCCAGTCTCTTGATCTTTGATGACGATAAAAGTCTGGCGTGTCTCTAGTGCACTCTTATCCATATCTGTATCTGCATAGCTAAAATCACAATCGACCGTAAAAGCGTCACTGAAATGGACAGAGACGCCATCCTCCTCTAAGTCATAGCCACCACTCAAAGCGACAGCACTCGCTGAGACTTCATCGATCTCTAAAGTCTCATCTTGCCCATAAGCTTCGACACTTTGCTCGAAAGTCTTATAGAAACCATTACGCGCTTCATCATATATATTAGTCTTCTGTGGTGTATAGACATAATCCATGCCGCCAATGTCATACTGACCTTCTTTATTGGTCCATGTGTAGAAATCAGCCACAAAATTTTTGACAATAGATTCAGCGATCAACTCTTCATCTTCTTCTTCAGCATTCAAAGCTTCTGTAAGTTCATCAAAAAGAGTTTTTTGTAAGTCAGTCGCATCACTTCTTAAGTGATAACCTAGATCATCGATCGATGATTCCATCTCGGCTGGTCCAGTGATATTCACAGCACTTTTAAGTGATGTGACCGCTAAGATAGCTAGTAGTATACAGATTATCACTAAAGGTATGATGATGATGCCCAATATACGATATCTCGTCTTCTTATTCTTCATCTTATTTCCTCTCATGGTTTGATATATTAACACTAGTGATCAGTAATGTAAATGGATCTTAAGTTAGAGATCAGTAACGTTTCTTGATTATGTAATTAGGACGATGTTTGACCTCCATGTAGGTCCGTGCTAGATACTCGCCGATGATACCTAAGATAAGTAACTGTATCCCACCTAATAGACTGATGATGACGATGAGGCTTGGATAGCCTTGTACAGGATCGCCAAAGAAGATCGCTTTAAGGGCGATGAAGACCATATAGATGAAACCAAAAAGTGAGACGATAGCACCAGCGATCGTCGCAAAGCGCAAAGGCAAAGTCGAGAAAGCGACTATCCCATCGATCGCATATTTGAATAGGCCCCAAAAAGACCACTTCGTCTCGCCAGCTACTCTTTTGACATTCTCAAATTCTAGATAATAAGTCTCAAAACCGACCCAGGCAAAGATGCCTTTAGAGAAACGATGATATTCGCTCATCTTTAAGATCGCATCGACCATCGGTCTTTTCATCATCCGGTAGTCTCTAGCGCCATCGACGATCTGCACATCGATCATCTTATTGATCAGACGGTAGAAGAGTCGCGCAAAGAAAGATCTGATCGGTGGTTCACCTTTACGCGAGACACGATAAGTCGCCACACTGTCATACTTCTCATCTTCTAGTATCTTGATCATTTCTTTTAATAATCGTGGTGGATCTTGCAAGTCCGCATCGATAAGGACGACAAGATCGCCACTACTTTCTCTAAGTCCAGCTAAGATCGCTGCCTCTTTACCGAAATTGCGCGAAAAAGATAAGATCTTGATATTTGGATCTTCCTCTTTGAGCTTTAAAGCGACCTTCACAGTATCATCCTTAGAACCATCATCAACGATGATCAGCTCATAGTCGATATCGCTGATATATCTACTGAGCTCTTTATAGAAAAATGGCAAAGCTTCTTCTTCATTGAGACAGGGTGTGACTATCGATAACTTCATCATTAGAATTATACACTTGAATCGCTACTATAAGCAAAAAGATAATGACATCGATGATCAAAGATCATGATCGATCTTTGAAATAATCACAGCGCAAGATGTCATAAGATATATCGATAAGATCACTATAGTATGATAGACGATCTAGAGCTTCATCTTGAGCTACGTCACTTTGAAGTATACCGCCTACATAACTGAACTCATCAGTCTTGATCGTCCCTTCTTCATCAAAATAGAAGCCGTCATGATCACTATCGAAGATATTTGAGCCAAGGATCGTATCTTGATCATAAGAGAGCGCAAATAGATCAGCTAAAGTCGGAAGGATGTCTAAAGCTGTGGCTGTCTTTTCATAGACTAAAGGTTCTATTCCTTCATAATAGATGAAAAGATCAGTCGCTTCTAAGCCCTCATCATACTCTTTCTTGAGCATGTCGTAGACTTCAGACCCTTCAGTGAGATCTAGCTCTTTAGCTTGATGGTCTCCAAAGAAGATGAAGACCGTATCTTCAGATAGTTCAGCCATAAGATAACTGATAGCACGATCTAGATCCATATTTTTAGCGAAATAGGAAGCATAATCTTCACTAAGCTCAGGATATTTAGCATAGACTTTTTCAAGATCGCTGGCACTTACACCGACTTCTTCTTTACCATACGGTTGATGACCGCTAAAAGTGATCCAATAAGCCATATAAGGACTAGCAGTTTCTTTTAAGACTTCAGCTATCTCATCTACGAGTTCCGCATCACTTAAAGTCGTATCCTGTCCCAAAGCTTCCCTAGCATAATACTTATCATAGCCCAAATTTATAAAGAGATCATCGCGGTTATAATACTCTGCGATACTGTTATGAAAAGCATAAGTATCATACCCTGCTTCCTTGAAGATCTTGGCTAAAGTCGTAGGATAGGTATTGTTCGCTCTTTCATAGCAGGCACCACCAGCCGTGGGGATTAAAGAGGTATTGGCTAAGAACTCTGTAT
>CALVCT010000033.1 GCA_944326055.1 uncultured Erysipelotrichaceae bacterium | reverse complement strand
TTTTAGTTTGATCTAAGATGATATGACATCAACTTGAAAAAAATCGTCATACAGAGTATCATTTTTCAGTCATGAAATATTATGTCGTTTCTGATGTACATGGATTCTATGATGAATTGATAAAGTCTTTAGAAGATAAAGGCTTTTTTACTGATACAGAAGATCGTAAATTGATCGTCTGTGGCGATCTGTTCGATCGAGGTAAAAAAGCTAAAGAAATGCAAGCTTTCATCATGGAACTATTAGCTAAAGATGAAGTGATACTTATCAAAGGTAATCATGAAGACTTGGCTTTAGATCTGCTTAAAGATTGGAATAGATATAGTTATATGAGTTCACATCATCATACAAATGGTACTTTAGATACTGTCTTCCAATTGACGGAGACATCGATGTTCGATATATCGCTTGATCCATATTATGTAAAGCGTGAGTTCTTAAAGACTGCTTATATCCAAGACATCATCCCCAAGATGCTTGATTACTATGAGACAGAACATTATATCTTTGTGCATGGTTGGATACCTTCTATAAAGCTCTATGGAGAAGGTGGAAAGGATTATGCTTATCTTGAAGGATGGCGTGATGCGGATGAGGGAATGTGGAATGATGCTAGGTGGATCAATGGGATGAAGGCAAGTCATGATGCGGTCATTGAAAAAGGTAAGGCGATAGTATGTGGACACTGGCACACTTCGTTTGGTCATGCACATTATGAGAAAAGAGGCCAAGAGTTTGGTGAAGATGCAGATTTCACTCCTTATTATGCTGAAGGGATCATTGCGATAGATGCATGTACAGCATATACGAAGATGGTCAATTGTCTAGTGATAGAAGATTGATATCGTGCTATCATCTAGATATGAAAGCAAGTATCATAGGGGCAGCGATCGCCGATCTGATCTTAAGACCTGTCGATAAAGAGATCTTTTCAAAAGGATCGATAGCGATCAAAGAAGTGCGACATACTTATGGTGGTGATGCGCTCAATGAAGCGGTTGATCTTGCGCGTCTTGGAAACAAGATCAAGCTTTTTACCTGCCTTGGAAAAGATAAACTAGCACTAGAGATCAAGAACTATCTTAAAGAAAATGATGTTAAGACATATATCAAAGAAAAAGAGTGTAGTACTTCGCAAAATATCGTCTTAGTCGATGATGGCGGTGAACGCTATTTCATCACGCAAGAGGATACGTCATTAAGGGCTTTGGATCTTGGAGATATCGACATCGATCAACTTGAAGGGATCGTTTCTTTTGCGAGCGTCTTTGTGTCAAAGAAACTTGATATCGCTAAAATGACCCATCTCTTTGAAGAGATCAAAAGGCATGAGCATACCTTATGTATCGACTTTACAAAAGCTAAAAATGGTGAGAAGCTTTCTATGATGAAAGAGATGTTAAAGCATGTAGACTATATGTTCATCAATGAAGAAGAACTGAAGATGATCGCTGATGACGATGAGCCGATAGAGAAGATCTTACGTTATGGTACAAAACATATCATCGTCAAAGAAGGAAAAGATGGTGCGACTTTATACACAAAGGATCAGAAGATCAAAAATGACGCTTTAGATACATTTGTGATCAGTACAAGTGGAGCTGGTGATGCGTTTGTGGCTGGTTTTATAAACGGTCTTATCAAAGGTCGTTCACTTGCAGAATGTTTGCGTCTAGCTAATCTAGCTGGCTCACTAGTCTCATCAAGAGCTAGTAATCATTTAAAGAAGGAAGATAAGGAGCTATTTATATGATCAAAGCAGTTTTTTTCGATGTCGATGGTACACTAGTATCTTTTATAGACCATAAAGTACCAGATAGTGCTAGAAAAGCGATAGCTGAACTAAGGAAGAAAGGCATACTTTGCTTTTTGGCTACAGGAAGACATTTATTGGAGCTTGAAGAGATGGCGTGTTATGACATCGTATTCGATGGCTATGTGACGACTAATGGTCAGATCTGCCTTGATCAAGATCACAACGTCATATGGCGTTTACCTTTTAAAGAAAAGACGAGAAGAGCGATGGCAGAGATCTTCAATAAGAAGGAAGTACCACTACTTTTTATTGAAGAGGGACGTATGTATCACAATATCATCGATCAAAGAGTCATCGATGCTTATGGTATCTTAGGAACCACGATACCTGAAGTTGGAGAGTATACTGGTGCTCCTGTCTATCAGGCTTGTACTTATATCAAAGAGGGTGAAGTAGATTATAAAACCAAGTTCCCAGAAGGTCTCAATTTTATGTGGTGGCACAACAATGCGATCGATATCTTAGAGAGCGAGGGCAAGATCGTTGGTATCGAGCACATGTGTGAACTCTATGATCTGAAGAAGTCTGAGATCATGGCTTTTGGTGATGCGGAAAACGATAGAGCGATGCTTGAGCATGTAGGTACAGCAATCGCGATGGGCAATGCTGATGAAGATATAAAAAAACTGGCTGATCATGTCACAGCCAGTGTTGAAGATGATGGTATCTATAAAGCTTTAGTCCACTATGGTCTATTATAAGATGTGATCAAAGATGAAATGTGCAAAACCATCTTCATCACAGCTCTTCTCAGTGATCATCTGAGCCACAGCTTTCGTATCATCTGAACCATTGATCATGCAGACGCCAACGCCTGCAACTTCTAACATACTTATATCATTAGTCATATCACCAACAGCGACGACTTTCGCAAGGTCGATGTCATGTCTCTTACAGAAGAGATCCAAGATCTTTCCTTTATTAGCCTGTTTGTTCCAAAACTCAAACATCGTGAACTCTGTCTTACCGCCGATGAAATCATTACTAGGATATTGAGCTACTCTTCTTTCGATCGCCGGCATATCTTCAGCATGGACTCTAAAACCGATCTTGATCGTATCACCTTGCCAGAATTCTGATTCATCTTCTACGACTTTCATATTTTGACCCTTGACGTATTTGGCAGAGCCCATCGTATTCTCATCGATCGCACTGATATAAGATGTATCACCGATATGTACATGAGCGTTATATCTGAATGGACGCATGATCTCAAATGCTTGTCTTATCCAGTCTGCTTTCATATAGTAGAGTGTCTCTGTCTTATCTAAGATGCCATCATAGATCTCGCTGCCATTCATGCCGATGAGCAGTTCACATTTTATCCCCCAGTCCTTCTCTAAGGCATGTAGTTGTTCGACAGAGCGGCCACTAGCTAGTGAAAAGTATATACCTTTCTCATGCATCTTCATTATAGCTTCTTTAGCCAGTGGTGATAATGGGTCATGTTTTTTGACTAATGTATTGTCGATATCCGCAACGACTAGTCTTATTCCTTCTAATTTTTCCATACGCTGCATATTTTATAACAAAAATGCAAAAGACCAAAGTCTAAGTATTAAGAAAAGATGAAATATCATCATTTCTGTTTAATCTAGATCGGTAAATCATAACGATCTAGATTAGTTGATCTAGGCGATATGAATCGATCGATTGACCAGAGACAGTTTATTTTTCTTTTTTGAAACTGGCATAACCTTTTTGATATGCATCGTATCCATAAGTGCAACCAATTGTAAAGTTAGGATATATCTCATCGTCTGACACGATCGTGAATGTGATGTCTTCATCATCATCTATAACTATGTCGTTTGGGTCGCTCTCTTTGACAGGATGAACGTAATCTTTAAAGAACTTCCAATGATGATTGTTTAAGTCTATATCACTGATGATTATCTTGTCGTCCACTATCTCATAAGTAGGACTGACCATGTACATAGCGTCACAATTGTTCCAAATGAAAAAGCAGGTTCCGTCTTCATGTAAGATAAGTCTTGAAAAAGATGCCTCGTTCTTTCTCTTCCAATCTTCAGGCATTGCATCTTTATATGTCTCGATATAAGTACCAGCAATACTGGTAGTATCATCAGTAGTTGTTGGTTCTGTAATAGTAGTTTCAGTTGGTTCTGGGGTACTTTGATCACTTATATCATCACCAGTACAGCCAGTTAGCATAAATATAGCTATTAGGATCAATAATAACTCGCGCATATTTAAGTCCTCCAATGTACTATTTCTTATATGCTTGATGTAATGTCATTATATATCGTTTCTCCGATCCTATAGTCTAATTGTCTGTAATTCTTTGATCAGGGATAATTAGTGGTTTTCGCTTTAAGCCAATTGCCTTACTAATATGATTTATTATATAACTTGTAGTGATGCAGAACAAACAAAGCTCCTGGATATTCCTGGAGCTTTGTCACACACTTTCAATACAATATTATTTGTAATGAATCTGGGATCGATATTTTAGTTGAAGTCGTTTCTGGCGTTCTATATCAGGCTTTAGGTTAGCACTTTCGAATACTGGAATTTCGATATTCTCAGTCTCACATCTTTCAATAATATCTAATGCCAACATATTAACAATAGTAGCACCAATTACTGTTGATGTTGGACCTGCGCTATGAATTCCATCATTTAGAACAACAGATGCGTCGCCGATATCGCCGTGGTTGTCGATTACAATATCCGCTAGCTCGAATAGTCTTTTCCCACTAGGATGTCTGCTTTCTACTGACTTAGAGTATTGGATATTGGTTATAGCAACCACATTTGTTCCTGCATTTTTTGCAGAAGCAGCCATATCGATACCGACACTATTTCTGCCAGATACTGAATGCACGATAAGAACGTCATCCTTTTTTATGCCTGCCTCTTTAAAAATGATATCTCCAAAACCTACAAGTCTTTCCATCAGTGATGTTGTTTCGAATGGTTGCGTATTGAGCATCAGAGTTGGATTGAAAACAGGGTTCATTATCATAAGACCGCCTGCTCGACAATATAGTTCTTCTGCCAAGATGCCAGCGTGAGATGCTCCAAAAACATAGATACTATGACCGTTTTTAAAAGCATCAAAACAAAGCTTGCCAGCCGCATGGATCCTATCGATCTCGTGAAGCTTGATCTCCTCAAGCTTTTGGATGATGATATCGTAATACTCTAGTGCTTTTATCATATAGGTAGGACTTTCAAGAATAACCCTTCAATGATAGCCCATAACGAGAAGTCTTGTCCGCCATTACCGATGAGCCAATCAGCTATAGTAGTATCAACGAAGTATAAAGAGAATCCCATTAAGAAGACGATGAGAACACCACTTATAGTGGCGGCGATGTAAGCACCTCGTCTTCCTCCAAGAGCATTGCCTACGACCGTAGCTGTGCCACATTCAAAGAAGCAAGTAATTACGATAGGTATGACGGTATATTTGAATATACCAAGCGATGAAGTGACGATAATAGTTATTACTGACACAGTCATCGAAATCAAGAAACCTATAAGGACCGCATTAGGGGCATATGGGAATAGTAAAGGACAATCATATGCTGGTACAGCATTTGGAATAAGCTTTTCTTGGAATCCTGTGAATGCAGGAACGATCTCTGCGATCATCATGCGAACTCCGAGTAATAATACAGTTAGACCAGCTCCGAATGTTAATCCTGACATCAAAATGAAGTTAACGATTCCGCTGTTGTCTGCCAAGCCATAAGCTGAGAGATAATCAAGACCCATAAAATGCAATATTATAGTAACCACAGTATAGACTAGCATGATTACAAGTGACCCTGTAACAGCAATCTCTCTTAAAAAAGACATTGATTTAGGAAGTTTTAGATCTTCTGTCGATTTTGATTTATCCCCAAAGTGTTTAGCAAAGAAACCACCTACTAATGCTAGAATTACGCTTGGATGTCCAAGAGTAAATGAATCATCACCAGTGACAGCACGAACATAAGGTCTAATTATATTCGGAGCTACAACATAGTATATAGCCGTGAATACTGAACTAGTGATAAGGAGTGGAATACCTTCAAGCCCTGCGCAAACGCCTACACCAGTAAAGACAAATGGGAACCAATATAGCATGTGTCCAGTGAGGAAGACTGCTTTCCATTTTGTAAATCTCGCAACTAATAGATTGATTAGGAAACCACCGATCATTGCTACTCCGATCTCAAATCCATACTCTTCCATAAAGACATCAGCGCCCATGCTAGGAGCAACCGATGTCGCAGGGTTCATCATAGCGATCGAAGTTGCTAAAGGTGAGATTCCTGATAGTAATATATTGGTACCTTGTTGTAGAATAACTACGCCGATTGCTGTTTTAAGGGTTCCAGCCAAAATATCAGAAATCGGCTTTTTCTGTAGCGCCAATCCTACAAAAGCAATCAATGCTAAAAATATAGGAGCAGAGCCGAAAATATTATTGATAATAAAATTTAACACATCCATACTATACCTCCGTTCTGTTTTCTAGATATTCGGTAACTTTTGTTTTGATCTCATTAGAGTCGACGAAATTCTTGACGATTATGACAGGTATCTTTACTCTTTGCTTCAGCATTTCACCGAGCTCTTCAGACGTAAAGATAACATCACAGTCATTTCCTGTCGCAGATGTAACGTCATTTGTAGTTACTTTGGCTTCAACGCCTAACTCATCAAAGACTTTCTGCAATTTTATCCTCAGCAGTGTTGATGAACCGACCCCAAAGCCGCAGATCGCTTGTACATTGATCATAGTGTTCTCCTTTCAAAAAATAGTTTGTATATGTCTTCTTTACTTTCGCATTCTAAAGCCTTATCAACGATATTATCATCAGATAATAATCCCGCAAGATCGCTGATGAATTTCATATGATGATCAGCATCGGTCGTACAGAATGCAAAAAGAACATGAATGGGATCATTCTTCGAATTAAATTCGATCCCTTTTTTATCGACTATCAGAGCAACATCTTCTTTTTTCACCTCACTTCCTGGTTTAGCGTGAGCTATGGCGATCCCTGGCGCTATAGCTATGTATGGCCCAAACTCTTCTACTGCTCTAACCATTGAGTCAATATATTCAGGGTAGATGCTCCCATTTTCTAAAAGTAGATTTCCAACTGCTTTAACAGCCTGTTTCCAACTAAGCAATTGATCAAATAGTGCTATGTTACTTTTTTTCATATCTTCTCCTTTATATTTCTAAAATATCGTCTACTGTTTTGGCATTGAACAATTTATTCATTGATTCTTCGTTTTCTAGGATGTGTACGATCTTCAATAATCCAAAATCTTCTTTATCGGTAGAAGCTATAACTATTATTACTTGTACTAGGTCTGTGTTTTTAACACCAAAGATGATTGGATGATTCATCTTTAGAAGGCTCATTCCTCTTTTAAATACACCGTCTGCTACATCAGCATGTACAAAAGCTATTTTGGGCAAGATCACCATGTATGTGCCAAAAGTCTCTACGCTCCATATCATTTTTTCTATGTAAGACTTTGTTATCTTTTTATCTTCTAAAAGCGGATCAGCAGCTCTCCGAATCGCCTCACGCCAATCATTCAATTCGTTAACAACAGAGATATGATTCTTCTTTATTAGATCCTTAAGTTTTAAAGGCAAGAATTCATTTTTATATTCATAAGTCTTTAATATATGCCTACATTGTTTGTCATATTCCTTCTTTTGAATTATTTCTTCAAGTTTTCTTATATCAGTCATCGGCAAAAGAGGGTTAATGATCACAGTACTATAATCTTTGATCGAGACAGTACTTATCACTAGATCAAAATCATTTTTAGCCTTTAGTTCAGAAAATTCTTTAGATGAATATGGTCCAACAAAAGACTCTTCACCAAAGTAACTTCTTAACCTATTCAGTAGCAACATAGATGTACTATGTCCATAATTACAGACGATGGCGATCTTAAGTTTATCTCCAAGTGAAGTTCCTTGATCCATCATTGATTTTACATACATAGTAATGTATGCAACCTCATTTGAATCAATATCATCAGGCAAGTACTTTATTAGAACATCTCTAGTCAAGGCATAAGTCAATGGGAAACAAGTTATTATTTCATTTTTGAATTCATTTGCGATGTCTTCTTTATTTATGACCCTCGAAACACTCTCAATAAGATGGGCTTTAAGGAATCGTAAATTGTATTCATCTGCTATTCTATCTAGATGAAATGTTTTAATTAGATCTTTGATCAAGGCATCGATGTCTATATCAATAAAGCGAGTGTCTATGTAATTAGCTCTACTGAAATGTATAACAAAATTGACAATGAATCTCGATAGAACATCATCACCCAAAGAGTCTGATGTTATGGTGCATAGTTTATTTACAACAGGGTCTTCATCTACTACTGATTGAATACTTTTTAGTTTTTTTCCTATAAAGACATCTAAAAGAACTGGTAGTATCTCATAAGCATCTTTAAGTATGTTGCGATTACTAATCTGAGAGAAAAGTTGTAAATATTCACTTACATAGAAATTTGGTTTTAAGTGCTCATAAAACTGCTTTCTAATGCGTATGTTCCCCAATAGAGAAATTAGGGCATCAATCATTGTTTTTGTATCGTCATCGATAAAGAATGTTCCTTTATCACTCTTTAAATGTATTCCGTGATTTAAAAGTGTTTCTTTAAGTTTTTTTATATCGTGATAGACAGTCTGCTTAGAGATATTGAAATACACTTGTAATTGATGGACATCAACAATTCCATCTTTATATAGCAAGACCATATCTTCTATAAGACGCTCGTTTTGAGAAAAAATGATCTCTGAACCTTCTATGAAATTATTAAGATTGCTGTAATCGTTGATGATTACTCCGTGATTTTGTGAGCTTTCTATTCTTATATCATACTTTAAGAGTATGTCGTTGAGATAGTTAACACAATATCTTATTTTCCTCTCGCTTACGTCAAAGTATTTGGCGATTTCTTTGATCGTCACGTAGCTATCCTGTGCAATTAGATATTCTAATAGCATCTTGTGAAAATAAGTTATCTGATTCAAGATCTTTCCCCCACGTCGATTATACCATCATACAAAAAAGCAATTTGTCTAATGTTCGTTAATCGATATCGACAAATATTGGACAAATAGGTAAAACATTATAAAACTAACATGACCTACAACTTGTTGATGTGTTTTAGTGATAAAGAAACTAAAATGGATTAAGTTGATTGATCAAAATTAGCTTATCAACACGATTCGTTGGTAAATCTAGGCGATATGAATTGGTTACGCTGATTAAAACAGTCTTATTATTTGTTATATGTATCACTTAGTTTGGAATACAGTATCAACAAACCAAGAGAGACAGGCGTCGAGGTAGTTCTTCCTTAGACCATATCACGACAGCTTATTGGCGTGCAAACCATTGTAAATGCTTACATATTAAGCTATACTAAAGCCAGGAGAAATATAACTTATGATTAACTACATCCCTTCAAGGTATAAAAACGGTATCATAGGATAGCCAAGTATATCTATGGTTTTTATGTTTTGAGTTTACATATGGCTATAAGATTTAACAAAACATAGGCTAGGTAAAGAAAGGAAGACGTGAGTTGTTATGAAAAAACTTAGAAAGAATAATCGTTTTGTTAACCTTGGTATCGCTAGCGATGCTGGGAGCATAATAAGCATTTCTGCGTCATGGGCTAGCCAAATAAACGTCACTCCGCCGCCGTGGGGAGGGACTGTACTTGTTGAGGAAGGCGTTGTGAAGGAAACTAACAGTGCAGCGTTCTCTGTTAAAGGTATCAAAGAACATAATACGTTTGATCCTTATGCTAGATTGGTGAATTCTAACGAAGAAGAAAGAAGTGATTGGGTTCCTATTAGGCAAGGAGAAATTAACACATCAAACAGTAATACAGGTGTTAAAAATTACATTTACTACACAATAGCTGGAAGTAATAATCTAGAACTAAATTCAAATCTTATTTCCTATTCGTTTGATCCGTTCTGATGAATCAGAAAACAAGGACATACACAAAAGTAGCTTCGTTACTACTTTTGTGTATATTAGCTATTGTGTATATGATTACGTGTAGAGATGATTTTTTATACCTGACATTGGATCTGAGAGGTGAGGGTACGACCAGAAGCGGTATATACATGTTCTATGAGCTTTATTCTGGCAGGAGCCTGATAGTATTCAATTTCCTTGCATTATTGTTGATACCGCTTGTCACTAACTTCAATACCTGTCTAAATAAGATAAACGGTTTTGACCAGATGGTCATCACGAGAACTGGAAGAAGAGATTATTATAAATCCTGTATTATTCAATCGATCAAAGACATTTGGTATTTTCCTGTCGTAATCAATATGCTTTTATTTTTAGGCATTCAATTCTTCTGTGTGCCGATCTTTGGCGAGACTGTTAGACAATATGGTGATTACTTCTTATATAATGACTTGGCTAATCTCATTTTTGTGACCATTGCCCAGATAATTGGATGGTCACTGCTCAATTGTTTGTGTTTTATCTTTTCGCAAGTCATTAAGAATAAGTATCTGTATCCTTTTATACTGGTCATATTTACGATAGGTGCGGTGATATTCTCAGCAGTAGCCTTTGCTGCTTTTATCTCTCCATATGAATTCGCCCTAGCTATATTTACACCGTTTACCTTATTGACTAGTGGTCTTATGGCTCTGTGGTGGATTCCAGCAGGACTTCCTATGATCCTTGTCGTAATGGGATCGATCTTATTCTTTACCTTGCTCATTTGGATCCTGCTGAAGCTGCTTATTAAAAATGGCGGTGTACTTTATGTTAAATAGTCTGAATAAGTACTTTATCACCAATAAGTATCATATTGCTTTAAATATTGTTGCAGCTATCG
Source organism: uncultured Erysipelotrichaceae bacterium (assembly GCA_944326055.1). Lineage (GTDB taxonomy): Bacteria > Bacillota_I > Bacilli_A > Erysipelotrichales > Erysipelotrichaceae > JAHHTG01. The sequence continues at coordinate 808 of CALVCT010000033.1, read as the reverse complement.
TCGTTGCATATTACTTCATACAGAACCGGCATAATGATGCTTTTGGGTTTTTAGTCGTTGCTTATGCTAAATTCTTACTGTTTACCAATTTATATTACATTTTAATGTTTTTCAGATATCGCTTCTATAAATCGATTAAAGAACTGGTAATTGTTCGCATATCTGAAGAGAAATATTACGAAAGTATTATCAAGTACGAATCCTTAGTTATGCTTGTATATTATATTCTGATCTATGTAATAGGTGCTTTTATTCTTGGCACCAATTATCTTCTTCAATACATCGTGATGGTAGGAATATTTGGTTTATTTTTGATCTTGACACAGATCATTCACTTTATTGCGTTGTTGTGGAAAAAGAATGTATATATCTCATTTTGTATTACTTATATTCTATTTGCAATCTACACATATGGATTGTTCGATCGCCTTAATGAAATGATATTTGCTTAGTAGAGGAAGAGATTATGAAAAAAGTTATTGAATTGAAGAATGTCACTAAATCATTTGGTCCAGATGTCATCCTAGATGATATCGATCTTGTGATCGATAAGAATGATGTTATATACATTCATGGGCCTAATGGTTGTGGTAAGTCAACACTACTTAAGATAATAGTCGGCCTTCTACCACAAGATAAAGGTACGGTCTGTATCGGGTCAGATGAGACTATTGGGGCTTTGGTCGAAAATCCGGAATTCTCTAGTTATTCTACAATTAAAGAAAATCTTGAATTCCTATACAACCTCAAGAATAAATTCGATGAAAGAAAAGTTACGGATCTGTGTAAACGATTTGGATTGGATCTG
>CALVCT010000032.1 GCA_944326055.1 uncultured Erysipelotrichaceae bacterium | reverse complement strand
CTTGCCAAAGACGGTGTCGATCTCATGGGTTGGGCAGATCCTTTCACGCCTGACTTCTGTATCCCAAAACATGTTCTAGATAAAGCTATCGAAGTGCTCAATGATCCAATAGGCGCACACTATACCTCACCTTGTGGCAATCCAGACTTAAAGAGAGCTATTGCTCACAAATTGAAGATGAAGAATGGACTTGAAGTCGATCCTGAACGCAATATCTTGATTACACCAGGATCAGACGCCGGCCTGTTCTATGCAATATTCCCATTTCTAGAAGCTGGCGATGAAGTCATCATCCCAAGCCCGAGCTATCCTAATAATTACACTGATGTCACGCTCACTGATGCGATAGTGATACCTCTGCTGTTAAAAGAAGAAGACGGTTATCAGATCGACAGGGAAGAGCTAGAGTCAAAAGTGACATCTAAGACAAAGATGATCATCTTGACACATCCTAACAATCCAACGACGACTGTCTATGATATGTCATCTTTGAAGGCGATCGCTGATGTGTGCATAGAAAGAGATCTGATATTAGTATGTGATCAAGCTTTTGAAGATTTCACTTTTGAAAACGAGATGATAACACCTGCATCTTTGCCTGGAATGTTCGAAAGGACGATAACAGTCTTCTCGATCTCAAAAGGTATGGGACTCAGCGGTTTTAGAGTCGGATACAATGTCTGTAGTGATGTCTTCATGGATGCGATGCTGGCGGCTGCTGTAAGCGTCATCGGCGCATCTAGTACCATGGCTCAGATCGCTGCCATCGAAGCTTTCAAAGACGATCGTTTCATGGAAGAGTTCAAAGAAGCATATGATAGAAGGAGACATAAGGCATATGAGATCATCAACAGTATACCGAATGTCCATATGCTGCTTCCAGAGTCAGGGTTCTTGGTTTGGGTAGATGTATCAGCTTTAGGATCTTCAAAAGATATCTATCGATATCTGATAAAGGAAGCCAAAGTAGCGACCAACGAGGGGTCGTTCTACGGACCTGGTGGCGAAGGACATCTTAGGATTGTTTTAGGCGTTTATCGTGATGATGAAAAAGTCTATGCTGCGCTCTATAGGATAAAAGACGCGCTTATGCGCTATGGAAAGGAGAGGCCTTGAAAGTATTTAGAGTAAAGAGTCCACGTTGGTTCACGATAGCTGTCATCATCTATAATCTTCTACCTATCGCCATCTGTCTCATTTTTCTTGAAGCTTTTCAAAGAGGCGATCTAACTCTTTTCCTTAATGTCTATTATGGCATCGATATCATCTGGACCATAGCTTTCTTAAGAAATAAAGCGACACTCTTTTCAGACCATTTCGTATATTATAGCTGGATCAAAAGAGAGATCGTCTATATCAAAGATGTGTCTAATATACAGGTCATGTTAGGACAAGACAAAAGAGAATGTTCGGTAGTCAAGACTTTTGATGGCAGAAGGATAGAGATGCCACTCAAGAACAATGCCTTGTTTGCTAGATACATAAGAAGTTATATGCAGAATCAAAAAGCACAAAACAAGGGAAAATGACCGTTTAGTCCTTCAAGCTTTGATCAAACCCAGTAATCTATTAGAGATCTAATATCCTATAAGTTTTGTTTATAGTTCATCGATAATGGCTGCGCACTTATCTGTCATTAGACGCACCATTGATAGGAACACTATCGATATAACAACTGTCTGGGCAAAGATCGATCATATTGTTCCATACCTTATCACTATCGATATTTGGATCGATATCTCATGCTATGCAATGAGAGTCATCCACATAGACTCTGCGGAAATCTTCCAATTTGATGAGCGGTTCAAACACTGTACCTTTTTAAGGTAAGGTCGCATATCATATAGACGCTTTTCGTCATTATCAAAAGTTATCGTCAATGTATGATCATCGTTTGCTACGACTTCACAGTGATCCTCTTTTTTCCTTCAGCGAAGTATTCCGCTGTCTTTCGATCAAGGCCTTTTGATAGATAAGAAAAGCGCAAGATGGCGCTTTTTCATCATGGATAAAAGAGATCAATATCTGGTATTTCCACCATCAAGACCTATAGTCTGGGCTGTAACGAAGCGTGAATCTTCCGACACCAGAAACAAGACTGCCGGTGTGATATCCTCATCGGGATCACCGAGTCTCTTGATACACTGCGGGGCAACGGAAGCTTCATAACCTGCCGGATCATATTCCTTCCAGGCTTTTGAAGCATCGGTGAGGGCACCTGGGCAAATGACGTTGCAGGTTATGCCATAGACACCGTACTCCTGAGCCGTGACCTTCGTCAGACTGCGGATGGCTTCCTTTTGGGAACCATAGGCCGCAAAGGTCTCCATACCGCGTAGACCGGTATAACTTGCTGTATTTAAGATGCGACCGTAATTATTCTCGATCATGTGCGGCAAGACGTGCTTAGTGAATAGGAAAGTACCGAAAAAGCCCGTCTCCCAGCAGATCCTTACCAGTCTCTCACTCGTATCCGCCAGTTTGGCCGGCATGACGCTGTTATCGGTCGCCTGGGCATTGTTTATGAGGATGTCGATCTTGCGATATCTATCTATCGTTTTAGCGACACAGTTTTGGACATCGTCTTCCTTGGAGACATCTGTCTTTACGAACATGGCATCAAAGCCTTGATCCAAGAGTTCTCTTTCAAGTCTTTTGCCACTGTCTTCACTGTATTCCGCGATGACGACTTTGGCCCCTTCTTTTG
>CALVCT010000031.1 GCA_944326055.1 uncultured Erysipelotrichaceae bacterium | reverse complement strand
GTCACACCTGGTCCCATCTCGAACCCAGAAGTTAAGCACTCGCACGGCGAAGATAGCCTATGGTGAAATTAGCACGCCGCCGGTCTTATAGCTCCCTAAGGGAGCTTTTTCTTTTAGATCGATATATATCAAATGTGCTTTAAATAAAAAAGCAGTCTTTTTTGACTGCTTAGCGTAGCCAGCGAACTTTGCCTTCTTCACCTTTTAATATCTTACGGATATTGGAGCGATGTCGCCATATCACAAATGCCGCCATCCCCCACAGCATCATTATGTAGGGGATATTACGATCAGTGATAGTGGCGATGATAGCGGAGCTTAGTAGTGCTGTCATACTACTGATCGAGACGATCCGAGTGAGTGATAAGACAAGGATGAAGATCAGAAGTGGATAGATGAAGACAAAGTAGATATCCATAACACCAAAGATCCCAAGTCCTAAGAGATAACCGAAAGCTGTTGCGACACCTTTACCGCCTCGAAAGTTGGCAAAGACTGGAAAACAGTGACCAACGATACAAGCGAATCCACCATAAGCGATACTATAAGGAGCGATAAAGCTAAGAACGATCATATAGATCAGAGCTTTAAGAGCATCTAAAACAATGACTGCCATGCCAGCTTTGGCTCCTAAGACCCTTCCGGCATTAGTACCTCCGAGGTTTCCAGAACCGTACTCACGGATGTCTTTTTTATAAAAGACCTTACCGATGATCAAAGCCCAAGGTATAGATCCGACGATATAGCCTACCGCAATAGCTATTATCGTAACTAAAACTTCAATGAACATTTTATTTCCTCCACAAAACGATTTTACCATATTAAAAGATCGATTATGTTATAATTCCATAGTTGAATAGGAGATTTATGTCAGAAAGATACGATGCAACTAGTATAAAGATATTGGAAGGATTAGAAGCTGTTCGCGTAAGGCCGGGAATGTATATCGGATCCGTCGATAGTCGTGGTCTACACCATCTTCTGTGGGAGATATTAGACAACGCGATCGATGAAGCGATGAACGGCTATGGAAAAGAGATCACAGTACGTTTAAATCAAGATGGCTCGTGCACTGTCATCGATAATGGTCGAGGCATGCCTTGTGATATGCATTCATCTGGCAAGAGCGCACTTGAAGTCATTTTTACCGTTTTGCATGCTGGAGGAAAGTTCGAAGAAGGAGCTTATAAGACAGCAGGCGGACTACATGGTGTAGGTGCCTCGGTCGTCAATGCATTGAGCGAGTGGGTCGATGTTGAAGTGTGTCGAGATCATAAAAGATACCATATCCGTTTTGAAGATGGTGGCAAGAAGGTACACCCTTTAGAGATCTTGGGTACCACAAACAGAACAGGTTCAAAAGTAACATTCAAACCTGATCCAAAGATCTTCTCGACAACGACATTCAATATCGAGACGATCACTACCCATATCCAGCAAGAAGCTTTTCTTTTAAGTGGTCCACGACTTATCGTCAAAGATGATATCAATGGAAAAGAGTATAGTTATGAATACCCAGAAGGTTTAAAAGCTTTTATGGAGTATCTCAATGAAGATAAAGATACTTTACATGATCCTGTCGTCTTTTCTAAGACGATCAGTGGAATCGATGTCAATATCGCTTTTCAATTTGCTGATACTTATCAAGAAAACATGTTTTCGTTTGTCAATCTGGTAAGGACCAAAGATGGTGGCAGCCATGAAGTAGGTTTTAAAAGCGGCTTTACAAAGACGATCAACGATTATGCTAGAAGCGAGGGACTTCTCAAAGAGAAAGATAAAAACTTTGAAGGTAATGATGTACGTGAAGGACTCACTACGATCATCTCTTTAGCTATACCTGAAGATAAGTTACAATTTGAGGGTCAGACCAAAGGTAAACTAGGGACACCTGAAGCAAAGAACGTTACTGAGTCGGTTGTCTCAGAAAAGCTCATGTATTTCCTTAAAGAAAACAAAGACATAGCTTACACTATAGTAAAGAAGATCCAAAAGGCGACGATCGCTAGGGAAGCGGCGCGTAAGGCTAAAGAAGAAGCTCGTAAGGGCAAGAAGAATGATAAGAAGTCAGAACGTGTCTTATCAGGAAAACTCGCTGATGCACAAAGTCGTGACCACTCTAAGCTCGAACTCTTTTTAGTGGAAGGTGATTCTGCCGGCGGTAGTGCTAAGAAATGTCGTGATTCGAAATATCAAGCGATCTTACCTCTTAGAGGAAAGGTCCTCAACACCGAAAGAGCGTCGATCGACGATGTCGAGAAGAATGAAGAGCTCAATACGATCATCCATGCGATAGGAGCAGGTGCTGGTGCTAATTTCAATGTCGCTGATATCAATTATGACAAAGTCATCATCATGACCGATGCGGACACTGATGGTGCTCATATCCAAGTATTGTTATTGACGTTCTTCTATCGTTATATGCGTGAGTTGATCGAAACAGGTCATGTCTATATAGCAACTCCACCTCTTTATGGTGTTATTAAGGGGAAAGAAACATATTACGCTTATGATGATGATGAATTAGAACGGATCAAAGACGAGATAGGCAAAGGTGAAGTAAAGCGCTATAAGGGTCTAGGAGAGATGAATGCAGACGAGTTGTGGGATACGACGATGGATCCGCATTCAAGGACACTAGTGCAAGTGACTTTAGAGGATGCGACAGCTTGCGAACGACGAGTATCGGTACTTATGGGTTCAAAAGCAGAATTGAGGCGAGATTGGATCGATGAGAATATCGATTTTACGCTAGAAGAAGATTATCAGGTGACTAATTGATGGCTAAAAAAGAGATTATAGACAGATCGAAGACTTTAGAGATAGGGCTTGATGAACTAATGTCCGATCGTTTTGGTCGTTATTCGAAATACATTATTCAAGAAAGAGCTTTACCTGACGGTCGCGATGGCCTTAAACCAGTCCAAAGGCGTATCCTCTATGCGATGTGGGAGGATGGAAACACTTACGATAAGAAGACCCGAAAGAGTGCGAAAGCGGTAGGTTATATCATAGGTTTCTATCATCCACATGGAGATACATCAGTCTACGATGCGATCGTCAGACTATCTCAAGACTTTAAAATGAATATCCCTTTGATCGAGATGCAGGGGAACAATGGCTCGATCGATGATGATCCGCCAGCAGCCATGCGTTACACTGAAGTCAGACTTTCTAAGATCACAAATGAACTGCTAAGAGATATAGATAAAGAGTGTGTCAATTTCACCAACAACTACGATGATACGATGGTGGAACCGACAGTTTTGCCTTTGAGTTTTCCATTACTTCTTGTCAATGGATCGACAGGCATCGCATCGGGATACGCAACAAATATCGCACCACATAACTTAACTGAAGTCGTCGATGCGACGATCCATCGTTTATATCATCCTGACTCTTCGATCGATGATCTCATGCAGTATATAAAAGGACCAGATTTCCCTACGGGAGGCATCGTTCAAGGTAAGGAGAATATAGGTGAAGTTTTTAAGACGGGTAAAGGGAAAGTCGTCTTACGATCAAAATGTGAGGTCGTTGAAACTAAATCACTTAAGCAGATCGTTGTGACAGAGATACCTTATGAAGTCGTCAAGACGAATCTCGTCAAGAAAATAGATGAAGTGAGACTCGATAATGCGATCGATGGTATTGCGGATGTACGAGATGAATCAGGTAAAGAAGGTCTAAAGATCGTAATCGATATCAAAAAAGAAGCTGATGCAGAGCTTATCTTGAACTATCTGTATAAGAATACTGATCTGCAGATCAACTATAACTACAACATGATAGCTATTGTCGATCATCGGCCAGTGTTGATGGATCTAGCGATGGCTCTTGACACTTTCATTGCGTTTCGTAAAGAGACGATCCTCAAACGCAGTCGCTATCTTTTAAAAAAGAAACAAGAGCGCATGCATATCATCGAAGGACTTATGAAAGCGATCTCGATCTTAGACGATGTGATCGAGATCATTAGAAGATCGAACGATAAAGCAGATGCCAAGAAGAGACTCATCGAAGCTTATCTTTTCAGTGAGGCACAAGCTGAGGCTATCGTCAACTTAAGACTATATCGACTAACTAATACTGATATTCAAGTATTGCGCAGAGAATTCACAGAATTAACGAAAGAAACTGGAGAACTGAAAGCGATCATTAGCTCAGATGTCTTACTGACAGATGTCATCGTAAACGATCTAAAGAAGATCAAGGAGACATACCCGATAGAACGTAGGACAAAGATCGAAGACGAGATATCAGAGATCAATATCGATAAAGAAGCAATGATCATCAATGAAGCTTGTGTGATCTCTGTATCAAAAGACGGTTATCTCAAACGTATGAGCTTGAGAAGCTACAACGCTAATCCGGATCAATTGCCTTATTTCAAAGAGGGAGACAGTCTCATAGGCATCAAGGAAGTAGAAACACATGATGTACTATTACTGTTTACAAAAAAAGGCAACTACGCTTATATTCCTGTCTATACTTTACAAGAAGTCAAGTTCAAAGACCTCGGAGTACATTTCACAAGTTATGTCAAAGCAGATGACGACACATTGATAGCAGCTATCGTCGTCAAAAGATTCGATACTCATGCCTATGTAACACTTTTATCAAAGAATGGCTTGATCAAGAAGACTTTGATAGGGGACCTTAAGGTCCAAAGATATTCAAAAGTACTTAAAGTGATGAATATCGCTGAAGATGATATGATAGTCGACGTCAAAGTTACTCTAGCTCATGATGATATCATCGTCGTCACCAAGGATGGCTTTTATAATCGCTATAGTAGCGATGTTATTGCAGCAAGCTTACCAAAAGCCAAAGGTATCAAGGCAATAGCCTTGAAGGATGATGAAGCGCAGAGCTTAGTGAGTGTCAGTGACGACCTAGACAACGTGCTTGTAATAACTGAAGAAGGGCAGATGAAACGTATCAAACTCAATGAGCTCGCTATGACATCACGTGCGACTAAAGGATCAAGAGTAGCCAAGGCATTGAGATCTAGATCGATCAAAATCAAAAGAGCTATGGCTATTAGCTCGATTGATCATCTAGTCATCTTTGATGGCGAAAGAAAAGTCATTGCTGCGAGTGCTATAGCCATCATGTCAAAAGACGCGACATACTCTTCACCGATCGAGATCAATAGTCCATTCTTCATCATCTCTTCAAAAGATAATGGCATTCCTATCGTCCCTTATATAGAGATGCCAAAAGAGATGATCGAAGAAAAATCTGAGATCGAGCAATTAGATCTCTTTGGAGAAAAACGATGAAAAACATCTTTCAACCTGATTTGTATATAAATAGTCTAGATGATCTAGATCTAAAAAGGCTCAAGGAAGAAGGGTATAGGAATATCCTTATCGACCTTGATAATACACTTGCACCATACTATGATAAGCATATCGATGAGCGCGCGAAAGAGATCTTGGACAAAATGAGTGAAGAGGGGTTCTTTGTCGTCGTTATGTCGAACAATCATGAGGAGCGAGTGCGAGACTTTTTAAAAGGGACAGATCACCATTATCAAAGCATGAGCTTAAAGCCAACGAAAGTAGGTTATAAGAAGGTCCTTGAACGCTATGGATTAAAGGCTAGCGAGACGCTAGCTATCGGCGATCAGATCTTGACAGATATCGTTGGTGCCAATCGTATGAAGATCTTTAGCATCTTAGTAGAACCATTAGTCGAAAAAGATAGTTTCAGTACGCGTATCAATAGACAGTTCGAAAAGATCTTATATAAGATAGGAGCTGTAAAAAAATGAAGAGATGTCAAGGCTGCGGCGCACTATTACAGATAGAAGATAAGACAAAAAGCGGTTATGTCCGCTCGCTTGAGATGGATCTATGTGAACGCTGTTTTAGGATCAGACATTATAATGATCTAACTATCGACATGCGAAGAGCTATCGATAATAAAGAGATCTTAAATAAGGTCAGGACGACCAGTGGGACCATCGTTTTGATCATCGATATATTAGCGATAGAAGCGACCTTCACAGAAGATCTGATCGAGACCTTGAAAGGTAGATCTGTGATCGTCATCTTCAACAAGCTAGATATCTTACCATATAATACTGATATCGATCGCTATATCGATTATCTTAAAGAAACAGTAAGTTCAAGACTTAAAGAAGTAAGGATCATCGATGTGATCCTAGCTCATAAATACGACAAGGGCTTTAAAGATGTCTTTATGGATGTGATCAAGGGATCAGCAATTAAAGAACTTGTATTCATCGGTTATTATAATGCTGGAAAGAGTACGATCATCAATAGATTATTAGAAAGAGATTTGGTAGTTACTTCTTATTTCCCATCGACGACACTTGATTTCAATGAAATAGATCTTGGTGATATCAAACTTATCGATACACCAGGACTCATCTACGAGTATCATTTAGCCCAAGATGTCTCAAAAGAAGAACTAAAGAAGATCGAGATCGCCAAGACTATAAAGCCCAAGGTCTATCAATTCTATTCTAAGCAGACTTATCTTATCGACGATCTGTGCTACATATCGCTTTATCCTAAAGCTGACAAAGCCTCTGTCATTTTCTATCTGAGCGAAAGATTAGAAATATTGAGAATAAAGTCTGAGAACCTAGATCCTTATCTTCAAAGACATGATCTACGTCTTAGGAATGCTGATATACAAGAGTATGATCTCGAAGATAAAGATGCAGAATTTGTCGTATGTGGCCTTGGTGTCATTGCGACCAAAGGTGCAAAGTCGCTCAAGATCGCGACTGCATATAAGACAACGATATATAAAAGGAAGTGTGTATTCTGATGTTGAACAACAAACAAAAAGCATATCTTAAAGCTCTAGGAAATAAAGAGCGGGCGATCTATCAGATCGGCAAGGATGAGATCAGCGATAATCTTATAGAAGGAATAAATAACTATCTCGATGCGCATGAACTCATCAAAGTAAACATTCTTAAATCTGCCACTATCAGTGCAAATGAAGCTGCTATCGTCATTGCTTCAAGGACAGGGGCAGATATCGTCCAGATCATCGGCAGGACGATCATCCTTTATCGTCCATCAAAGAAAGGACTCATCGATCTACCATGATCGATATCGACAATTTCCACTTGACGTCGAAGGCTTTCAAACGATATATCTTCAATGAACATCCTGAAGATCTATTGGAGCTTATAAAGCCTCGCATGAAAGAGAAGCGCTATCTGCATTCACTGAGTGTAGCTGATGTTGCCGTATCATTAGCTAGATCACATCATCTTGATGTGCGCAAAGCTTATTTAGCAGGCATTCTGCATGATATTACGAAGTCTCTGAGCATCGATGAACATCGAGTCTACTTCTTGTATTACGATAGAGATAAGATCGACGTTCCTGAGCCTATCATGCATAGTTACTCTGCCAAGTATTATATCAAAGAGAAGCTGAATCTCTATGACGGTGACATTCTAGAGGCGATATACCATCATACCGATGGAGCTTCTAATACGCGCCTTACGAAGATACTCTATATCGCTGACAAGCGTGAGCCCCTCAGAGGGATACATGATCAGATCTTAGATAGGGCATATCATGATCTTGATCGAGCATATGAAGAACTTAAAGAAGATGTAAAGGAATATTTGAAGAGAAATGAAAGATCTAGAATTAGTAGTGAAGATATTAGATGAGAAGTTAGCGGAAGATCTTGTGATCATCGATTTTGAAGGCAAGGGATCGATAGCTGACTGTTTTATCATCTGTACCGCCAAGAATGAAAGGCATAGTGATTCTTTAGTTGACTATCTCAAAGAAGGGCTTGAGGGTAAGGTCAAGATACACCATATCGACGATGAAGATCCAGCTTGGCAGATCATCGATCTTGGCGACATCTTGGTCCACATCTTCCTTAAAGAGACTAGAGAAAGATATCAGTTGGAGCGTTTATGGAGCGACTACAAAGTCGAGAGCTTGTAGAAAACTATGAACTATTAGCTTCAGTATATGATGATCTGCTACAGGATCCTGAAGCCTATGCGCTATGGCTCAAATATATAAAGAGATTCACAAAAGGTAAACGTGTCTTAGAACTTGCAAGCGGCAGTGCCGTCATGGCCAAGATCTTACAAGATGATGGCTATGAGGTGATCGCAAGCGACATATCAAAGAGTATGCAAGAAGCTGCTAAAAGAAACTATGATGGTCCTTATATGCTTATCGATATGACGGATATCAAACTCGATGAACGCTTTGATCTTGTGCTTTGTATCTGTGATTCGATGAACTATATGGTTGATGAAGATATTCTAAAAAGAGCGATCAGATGTGCATACGATGTGCTAGATAAGGGCGGTGTCTATATATTTGATATGCATGATGTCAAGCGTCTTGAAGAATTCAAAGAGATGTACATCGAAGAGGGAATAGTTGACGACATAGCTTATCAGTGGACGATCCAAAGCGATGCGATCGATATGACGATAAATGAGCATTTTGCCTTCTATCTTCAAGATAAAGTAGTTGAAGAAGCACATACACAACGCGTCTACCCTAAGGATACTGTTATCCGTATCCTTAGAGATATTGGTTTTAAAGTGACTTGTATCGATGATTTTATTAAAGATGAGAAAGTATTATTTATAGGAGAAAAAATATGATAGCTATTCTTGCAGCAATGGATATCGAATTAGAAGCTCTCAAAGCTCTAATGAGTGACATAACATACAAAAGCATCAAGAGTGTAGAGGTGATCTTTGGCAAGCTTGATGGCCACGATGTCATATTAGCTAAAAGCGGTGTTGGCAAGGTTGAAGCTGCGATCAGGACAGTGATCATCTTGGAGGAGTTTGATGTTGAACTTCTTATCGACATTGGTTCTTCAGGCTCACTCAAAGAGGAGATCGGTGTAGGCTCTGTCATCATTCCTAGTGTTTTAGCTTATCACGATCTAGATGTACCTGACTGGCCCAAAGATTTTCAAGATCTAAGACATGTCTTTCATCCGGACTCACGACTTTTGAGGATTGCAGAGCGTCTTGGGGGAGACGATTGTCATATCTTGCCACATGTGACTGGTGATGCCTTTATCTATAGACAAGATCAATGGGAAAAGATCCTAAAAGAATACCCGAGTGCTGCATCTGTAGAGATGGAGGCTACAGCGATCGCAAACGCAGCGACGATCTTAGATGTACCTTTTATCATCATTAGGGCTATTTCAGATGTCGTTATCAAAGAAGGAAGTGAAGTTGTGTATGACGAATTCTTACAACATGCTGCTGAAAGGAGTGCGATCTTCTGTAAGAGGTTTATAAAGGAGTTCAAATATGAGTATTGCAAGTGAGGTCTATGTCGATAGATTACGCTATTTCTTTGCGAACCTTGAAAGCTTCGATCTAGATCCTATTGAGATCAATATCTTAGCACTCCTCATTATTTATGAAGAGCGCGATATTGAGATCGGCTATGATATGATAGCTAAGTCTTTACATCTAAGTGGCGATGATATCGATCGTGCTATAAGGGATCTCACTGATAAAGAACTCATCAAGATCAAATTTCAAGACAGGATCAAATTCGATCTTTCAGCGCTTTTTGCGATCGAAAAGAATGAAACTGACGACGAGACTTATAAGCAAATGATCTCAACGTTCGAAGATGTCTTTAATCGTGCACTGTCGCCATCGGAGTTACAGATCTTAAGTGAGATATTATCAGATTATGACAAAGATAAAGTATTATGGGCTCTAAGGGAAGCCGAAGTCTATCAAAAGGGTGAGCCGAATATCTTTTATGTCAAGAGCGTATTAGACAATGATCATGAAAAAAGCAGATGAGATATATAAGATCTTAGATGAGATGTTTCCTAACGCTCATTGTGAGCTTATCCATAAGAATGATTTTGAGCTAGCATGTGCTGTCGCACTTAGTGCTCAAACGACAGATGAGCGCGTCAATATGGTCACACCTAAGTTGTTTGAACGCTACCCGGACGCTTATGCTCTTGCGAGCGCAAGAGCGGAAGATGTCGAAGAGATCATCGCCACAGTCGGTCTTTACCACAACAAAGCAGCAAATCTCATCGCTATGGCTAAAGAATTAGTGACTCGTTATGGTGGTAAAGTCCCATCGACCAAAGAAGAGTTAGTCAGTCTTCCCGGTGTCGGACGCAAGACTGCCAATGTCATCTTAGCAGAAGCGTTTGCTGTGCCGGCTTTTGCGGTCGATACACATGTCTCCCGTATCGCAAAAAGACTTGGTTTTGCGAAGAAAGATGATAGTATCGAAATGATCGAGAAGAAGCTCTGCCGTGCTTTTAAAAAGGATAAGTGGATCAAAGCCCACCATCTGTTCATCTTCTTTGGTCGTTACCGATGTCATGCCAAAAAACCTGAATGCGATGGATGTCCTTTATCGGCATATTGTAAAGAAAAGCGTCATTGACGCTCTTTTCTGATGATACCTATAGGTGTTGATTCTCTATTTTGCCCAAGTGGATTATCTTTTAAGATCCTGACTAATAAGTCATTGGATATCTTCGGATCGCTGCTGCCCAAGATGTTGCCACCAAGGTCATTGATGTCGACGATGAAAGTTGGATGGCCGATCTTAAAGGCGATCTTTTTTGCGACACCATCTGGATCTTTAGGACCTAAGACGACATATTCGTTATATGGTGGGATAGTATTAGGTGTTGGACCGTCGATCGAAGCAGCTTTCCTTCCAGCAACGATATAGAACCATCCTTTCTTATGCAAGAGCTTACCGACTGCTCCGCAAAAAGCAGCCACTAAGATACGCAATGTACCACACTCTTTGATCGCATAGTGCATTGTCTCAGGCATCCCAAGACCGATACCGTGCGGTGTCTTAGTAACGAAATGGCTGAGAAAAGTAGCAAGCCTTGAAGGATTTATATCTTTTAGTGGTATTGCACGATCTTTTTGTGTACAAGCGACGCTCTTTTCAGAGATGAAGACCCAATCACCATCTTGAAGGACATCTTTTGTATAGCGATCGGCTACTTCCACGATATCATCACCATATTTGATGACGTGTGTCTTGACAGGTATCCTCGCGTAACTGATACCATCAACGACGATATAGCGATCTTTTATCTCATCAGGGTATAATTCTTTTTCCATAGCCTCAATATTCTAGCACGTATCTGCTATAATAACAAAGATGAATTATTATGATGAAGTGATGAAAGAGATCAGACAAGCAATCGAAGATGGTGACATAAAAAAGGGCTTGAGCATGATCGATGATGAATTGTCTTTGCCCTATATACCAAAGGATCATGAAGAAGCACTGATCGAGCTGAAAGCCCGCTATATGGTCAAAGAGGCTTATAAGAAGGAATTTGATGATGAAGAGATCGAAGAGTATCTCTTCAGTCATGATCCACTAAAAGAATTGGCTGTGGTCGATCATTTGAGACGCTATGACTTGACACAATATATCGATCTTATCGAAAGATATTTAAAAAGTATGGGTGATAAGAATGCCAAGGCCCTGCTGGTCGAAACGCTCATCGAAAAAGGTATCGAACATGAGTTTACATATCTTAAAGATGGTATCGAATATGATTTCATCCCCTTGTATGCCGAACCGATATCGATGTCAGATGGCTATAAAATAGCTTTAGCACATATCGATGAAGCGTTATATAAGGAGCCATCGCTCAAAGAGATGGCGCATCGCTTGTTAGCGAAAGTCGCTTTTGAGATGTTGCCGCTCAGTTTTGATGAAGATGAAGCGATGGTCTTTGCTAGGAGTATCATCATCTACCTATACGAGCTCGTCGGTGATGAAGAAGCTATCATAAGATATCGAGGACTCTATAGTGGATACTCTGAACTAGAACGCTCAGAACTACTAAAAATCATCGATAGTTAAGCTATATCTGTGCAATCATAGCCGGGATTTGCTATAATGTTTTGGCGTTAGGAGGAAACAATGTCAGAAGTAAATAAGATCGCCGACGGTAAAGTCGAGCTAAAAGTCGTCTTGGATGGTGAAAGATGGAAAAACGCTCAAGACAAATCTTTCAATAAATTAGCTAAGGAAATCGAGATACGTGGTTTCAGAAAAGGTCAAGCTCCTAAGAATATGATCAGACAGAGATTGTCTGAAGGAGCGATCTTAGCACAGGCTGCTGAAGATATCACTAATGATATCTTCCGTGAAGAATTAGAGGCTAATGATATCACTCTCATCGATCGTGCAACATTGGATATCAAAGAGATCGATGCTGATCATGTAACTTTCGTCTTCACTTGCCCAGTAAAACCAGATGTTACATTAGGTGAATATAAGAACTTAGGTTATGCACCTAAGGAAGCTGTCGTTGATGATGAAGAAGTCGAGAAACAGATCGAAATGATCCGCGAACAACGTGCTGATCTTGAGATCAAAGAAGAAGATGGTATCGTTGAAGACGGCGATACAGTCGTCATCGATTATGAAGGCTTTAAAGACGGTGTGCCATTTGAAGGCGGAAAAGCAGACAATCATGAATTAGTCATTGGATCACATACTTTCATTCCTGGCTTTGAAGAGGGCCTTGTTGGTATGAAGTCAGAAGAAGCAAAAGATCTAGAGCTTACTTTCCCTGAGGACTATCATGCGGAAGAGCTCAAAGGTGCAAAAGTCGTCTTCAAAGTCGTCGTTCATGAGATCAAGCGAAAAGTCTTACCAGAGGTAGATGAGGAATTTGTTAAAGAACTCGCTATCAAAGATGTAAACACAGCTGATGAGCTCAGGACTTATATCAAAGAAACATTACTAGACAGAAAGAAACGTCAAAATGAAGAAGATGCAACTAATGCTCTTCTTGATAAAGTCTGTGATGCTGCCAAAGTAGATATCCCTGAGATCATGATAAACGATGAGATCGATGATATGGAAAAAGAGATGGATAGAGACTTTAGTGCACAAGGTTTCTCTCTTGATCAATATCTCAAGATCGCTGGTCTTGATAAGTCTAAGTTCCGTGACAACTTACGTATCGATGCAGAAAAACGCGTCAAGCTTCGCCTTGTCTTAGAAGAGATCGCAAGACAAGAAAAAGTTGAGATCTCTGATGAAGAAGTAAAAAAAGAGATCGAAGATGAAGCTCAGAAGTATGGTATGAAGAGCGAGGATATCGAAAGGATCGTTGATAAACGTCTGATCGTGAACGATCTAAAGATGCGCAAAGCTCTTGACATCTTAAAAGCTTGATGAATGTAAAAAGACGCTAGAGCGTCTTTTATAAAAAAAGGAGGTAAAAATGGGAGAGATACATACAGTTCCTATCATTTGTACACGTGGGGTCGTCATCTTCCCAAACCAACAGATAACGATCGATGTCGGTCGTAAAGAAAGCATGCGCGGTTTTGACCACGCTCAACAGAATGGCACATATGTCTTCATGACTGCTCAAAAGTCGATCGAAACGGATCATCCAAGTTTCTCAGAAGCTTTTGAGATCGGATGTATCTGCAAAATCGTTAAAGTTATCAAACACCAAGCAAATGAGAGTTTTTATCAAGTCACTCTGCTTGGTGTAGCACGAGCAAAAGCGATACGCTATATGACCTTAGCAGATGGTACTAATGCTGTTGAAGCTGAATGGATACAAGATTACTATCAGGATGAATTGATCGTCAAAGACTTGATGCTCAAAGTATTAGGCATGTTGGATAAGGTCAAAAGACATGCAGCCGGTCCTTTCAATATCGACTTTATCAAGACTCTGTCATTTGGAAGTGGAGCTGCTGAACTCACGGATCGTTATGCTCAAATGTTCTTGTTTGATTTCAACGAGAAACAGAAGTTCTTAGAAGAAGCAGACGTGACCAAGCGACTAACGATGACTCTAGAAAGTATCCAAAGGCTCATCAAAGTCGACGAGATCGATGCAGAGATCGAAAAGAAAGTCCGCGAAAGTATGGAAGATTCACAAAGGAACTATTACTTGCGTGAGAAAGTCAGGGCGATCAAGAATGAACTAAACGATGGTCCGACGACTGGCGATGAAGATGAGCTACGAGAACTCGTAAACAATGAGCCATATCCAGAACATGTCAAAGTGAAAGCTCTCGAAGAGATCGATAAGATGGAGATGTTGCCACCTGCAGGTGGTGAGTATGGTGTCGTCAGGACTTATCTCGATTGGCTCTTGAAAGTACCTTGGTGGCAAAAGAGTGAAGATAATGAAGATATCAATGAAGCATCAAAGATCCTTGATGAAGACCACTTTGGTCTAAAGAAAGTCAAGGAACGTATCTTAGAATATCTAGCTGTCAAGCAGATGACTGCTTCTTTGAAGAGTCCGATCCTTTGCCTTGTTGGTCCACCTGGTGTCGGTAAGACTTCACTTGCCCGTTCTGTAGCTAGAGCTCTGGGACGTAATTTCGTCAAGATCTCTTTAGGTGGCGTGCGTGATGAAGCTGAGATCAGAGGCCATAGACGTACTTATCTTGGTGCTTTACCTGGACGTATCATTCAAGGTATGAAGAAAGCAGGAACGCTCAATCCAGTCTTCCTTATCGATGAGATCGATAAGATGGCTTCTGATTATAAAGGCGATCCATCAAGTGCGATGCTTGAGGTATTAGATCCTGAACAGAACAACGCTTTTTCTGATCACTATCTAGAAGAGCCTTATGATCTCTCTGATGTTCTATTCATTGCGACAGCTAACTACATCGAGAATATCCCACCAGCTTTGAAAGACCGTTTGGAGATCATAGAGATATCATCATATACAGAGATCGAAAAACTCAATATCGCAAAAGAACATTTATTGCGAAAGCAGCTAGAGGCAAATGGCTTAAAGCCAAGCCAATTCAAGATCTCTGATGATATCATCATGCATCTTATCCGTCATTACACTAGAGAAGCAGGTGTCAGACAACTCGAAAGGACAATAGGATCCTTATGTCGTAAGGTCGTTTTAGAGATCTTAGCTAAGAAAAAGACGAAAGTTACTGTGACTAAAAAATTGATCGATGAGTGGTTGGGTCCAGAGATCTATGAATATGGTACAAAAGAGAAGAAAGATCAAGTTGGCGTCGTCACGGGTCTAGCCTATACTTCCTTTGGTGGTGATGTGTTGTCTGTCGAAGTTAATTATTTTGAAGGTTCTGGCAAGTTCATAGTGACAGGGCAATTAGGCGATGTTATGAAGGAATCGACACGTATAGCACTTGACTATATAAAAGCTAACGCGAAAAAGTATGGTATCGATCCAAAATTCTTCGATACTCATGACATCCATGTCCATGTGCCTGAAGGAGCCGTGCCAAAAGATGGGCCAAGTGCTGGTGTAACTTTGTCGACAGCTATCGTCTCAGCGATCACTGGACGCAAAGTACATAGTGATGTCGCAATGACAGGTGAAGTAACTTTAAGAGGAAATGTCTTACCTATTGGTGGACTAAAAGAGAAGTCATTGGCTGCTCATCGTAGTGGTATCAAGACGATAATCATCCCTAAGCTCAATGTCAAAGATCTGCGTGATGTTCCTGAAACTGTCAAAGAAGATGTTGAATTCATCCCTGTTGAAAGTGTCGATCAAGTCTTCAAGAGAGCTCTAGTATGATCGAATTTGTCAAGAGCGCTGTCAAAAAAGAAGACTTTCCAAGACCTGATCGTGATGTCGTCTTCATCGGTCGATCTAATGTTGGGAAGTCATCGCTATTGAATACACTTTATACGCAGAAGATCGCTTTTGTGGGCAAGAAACCAGGAATGACTAAGATGATCAACTTCTTTTTGGTCGATGGGAGCTATCATGCAGTCGATGTACCTGGATATGGTTTTGCTGATCGTTCAAATAAAGAGTTGATCGCTTTCGATAAGATGATGGATGGCTATTTTTCTCTAAAAGAGCGTATCCGACTCGTCGTCATGATCGTTGATGCAAGACATAGACCGACAATCGATGATGTCGATATGATCGAATATCTTAGACATCATCATCTAAAAGTCGTTATCGTCGCCAACAAGATCGATAAGCTATCGCAAAGCGAGCAGCATTCATGCGCAAAGATGATTTCTGAGACTTTGAATGTTCCTGAAAGTACCATCTATAAGACCTCGACACTTAAAAGAAGGGGCATAGATGAACTCAAAAGTTATATCGAAGCTTGTGTTTGATAAAAGTCTCTGCTATAGTTTTAGGGACGAAGAAGAGAAAGAAAGCCTAGATCTGTGACACTAGAGATATCTTGTAAGCTGAGAAAGATACGTAAGATCTTGGAAAAGTCATCTCGGAGTCGCTTGCTGAAGATAGTAAGCAAAGCCGTATCTCTGCGTTAAAGAGTCTTGAGTAATAAGTAAAGGTGGTACCTCGCGCTAGCGACCTTGTATCACCTTTTTTTCGTATCGAGGAGGTCCTATGTTAGATAGTAAGTATGATTTTAAGAAAGTTGAAGAGGGCAAATATGCAACTTGGATAGAAAAGGGTTATTTTGAATGTGGCGATATGTCAAAGAAGCCATATTGTATCGTCATACCACCACCAAATGTCACTGGAAAATTACACCTTGGTCACGCTATGGATAATGCGATGCAAGATCTGCTCGCAAGATATCATCGTCTAAAGGGTGAGGACGTCTTATGGGTCCCTGGCATGGATCATGCTGGTATCGCGACACAAGCTAAAGTCGATGAAAGACTCAAATCACAGGGCGTATCACGTTATGATATCGGAAGAGAAGGTTTTCTAAAAAAAGCTTGGGAATGGAAAGATGAATATGCAGATTTCATCCATAAACAATGGGCGAAGTTTGGTATCTCTGTCGATTATAGGAAAGAGCGCTTTACTTTAGATGAAGGATTATCAGCTGCTGTTAAAAAAGTCTTTGTAGAATATTATAAGGAAGGACTTATCTATCAAGGTAGACGCATAATCAACTGGGATCCTGAAGCTAAGACAGCCCTAAGTAATATTGAAGTCATCCATAAAGATGTCAAAGGTAAGATGTATTACTTCTTGTATGAAGTCGTCGATAGTGACGAGACTTTCTCAGTCGCGACGACTAGACCGGAAACGATGTTTGGCGATGTTTGTGTCGTTGTCAATCCTAAAGATGAAAGACTAGCACATTTGATCGGTAAGAAATGTATCAATCCAGCCAATGGCGACATCCTACCTATCATCGGTGACGAGTATATCGAGATCGGCTTTGGTAGTGGTGCAATGAAATGTACACCAGCCCATGATCCAAACGATTATCAGATCGCTTTACGTCATGGCTTAGATATGCCTATCTGTATGAATGAAGATGGCACGATGAATGAGCTGGCTAAAGACTATGAAGGATTAGATCGCTTCAAGTGTCGTGATCTTTTGGTTGAAAAGATCAAAGAAGAAGGTCATTTCATCAAGGAAGAGGAGATCGTACACAGTGTCGGACACTCTGAAAGGACAGGTGTCATGGTCGAACCTTACTTATCTAAACAATGGTTCGTCAAGATGAAGCCGCTTGCTGAAGAAGTCTTGAAGTGTCAAGATGATCCAAAGACGAAGATCGAGTTCTATCCACGACGCTTTGAGAAGACGTTTAGGAGCTGGCTTGAAAATATCGATGATTGGTGTATATCAAGACAGCTTTGGTGGGGACATCGTATACCTGTCTATTATCATAAAGAGACAGGTGCGATCTATTGCGAAGAAGAGCCACCGAAAGATATCGAGAACTACATACAAGATGAAGATGTTCTAGATACATGGTTCTCAAGTGCACTATGGCCTTTCAGTGTCTTAGGTTGGCCTGAGAAGACAGAAGATCTTGAACGTTACTTCCCAACATCATGCCTTGTCACAGGTTATGACATCATCTTCTTCTGGGTCGCAAGGATGGCGTTCAGTGCTCGCCATTTCATGCATGATGTGCCATTCAAAGACTGTTTGATCCATGGCCTCATTCGCGATGAGAAAGGACGCAAGATGTCTAAATCTTTAGGTAACGGCATCGATCCTATCGATGTTATAGATGAGTATGGTTGTGATGCTTTGCGCTTCTTCATCTTGACTAATGCTGCACCTGGGCTTGATACGAACTATTCCAAACAGAAGATGGATGCTGCTTGGAACTTCATCAATAAACTGTGGAATGCTGCAAGATTCGTTCTCATGTATGCTGAAGGCAATAAGATCGAAGTCAAAGCCAATCCACTATCTAGTACTGACCACTGGATCTTAGAGCGCCTGGATCATACGATCGAGCAAGTTACGCTCAATCTTGACCGATATGAGTTTGGCATCGCCGGTAATGAATTATCAGACTTCGTCTGGAATGATCTCTGTAGTAATTATATCGAATTCGCAAAAAGCGGACTGCAAGATGAGACAACTAGGGATGCAACGTTATCTAATCTCATCTATGTCTTAGATGCAACGATGCGTCTATTGCATCCTTTCTTACCGTTTGTGACTGAAGAGATCTATCAAGAGATCCATGGCAAAGATACATCGATCACAGTTGCAAGTTGGCCTGAGGTCTATGGTGCTATCGATAAGAAGAAAGCCGATGAAGCTAAGACGCTTATCGCCATCATCAAATTGGTACGTGAGTTAAGAAGTGAAAACGACATCAAACCTAATAAAGATCTTCATGTCTCATTGACGGTGAATTTTGCTCTTGATAGATCAAAAGAAGACCTGCTCTACAAGATGTGTCATATCATTGCTGTAGATAAACTTGATGGCAAGACCTTAGTTAGACCAATAGGTGAAGAGAAGATCGAGTTCATGATGGATGAGATCGTTGATGTAAATGAAGAGATCGCTAAGATCGAAAAAGAACTAGAGACTCTAAGGTCAGAATTGGCTAGATCGAAAGGTATCTTATCTAATGCGAATTTCTTAGCTAAAGCACCACAAGCTAAAGTCGACTTAGAGAAAGAGAAACTAGAACACTATCAAGCATCTTATGATACATTAGCCAAGAAGTTGAAAGAACTCAAAGGTGAGGTCGATGTCTAAGAAGGGTTGGGCTCTATTTGGCGGTGCGATAGCTCTATCACCATTAGTTTATATGGGACTAGCAAAAAAACGTTTCGACAGTTTGTTTGCACCGACAAGAGACAGAGATATTACTGAATGCTGTCCAGATAATTCGGCAAGCGATATCTATAAGAGCACACTTTTAGATGATCTTACATGGCTTAGATCTAAAAATCATGAAGACATGGTCTATAAGAGCTATGATGGTAAAGAGCTCTATGCCTTAAGGATCAAAAGCCATGATGCCCATCAAGTCGTTATCTTACACCATGCGACAAAAGCTGATCACTATGCAGTAGTACATCAAGCACGTATCTTCGATGCGTTAGGTTATGATACGATCTTGGTCGATCAAAGAGTACATGGTCGATCTGAAGGTGACTACACTAGTCTTGGCTTCAAAGAAGCGATCGATCTTGCACGCCTTGTCGATATTCTTAAGAAAGAAGATCCTAACATCAAGATCGGATTATATGGCATCTCTTTGGGTGCGATGACAGTCATGATGTATCTAGCCCAAAAAGTCAGTGAAAACATCATCTTTGTCATTGAGGAGGGTGGTTTCATAAACGCTAAGACACAGATCTATAGATCTTTTAAAGACAAGACTCTGGCTTTTGGTATCGATCTGTTATATCAAAAGTGGATGACATCTAAACTTGAAGATATTGATGCCCTTAAAGCAATAAGAGGTGCAAGAGTACCGATACTTTTTCTACATAGTCAGTACGATGAAGTCGTCGATGTAAAGGAAGCTAAAGAGCTCTTTGATGTATATGAAGGCCCAAAGGATATCCATATCTTCAAGACAAAGACACGGCTTGGAGCTTATCTTTTAGAAGAGTATCCGAAAGTTATCGAAAATTTCATCAAGACGCTTTAATCAAACAGTCATTGTGTTAGAATATTGACATTGAAGGAGGATATATGGCTACAAAGTACGTATACATGTTTACGGAAGGCAATGGTAGCATGCGTGAGCTCTTAGGTGGTAAGGGTGCTAACTTAGCCGAGATGACTAATCTCGGTATGCCAGTACCACAGGGTTTTACGATCACTACTGAAGCTTGCAATCGTTATTATGAGGATAACGAAACGATCGCTCCAGAGATCTTAAGTGAGGTCAAAGCAGCAAAAGCGAAACTGGAAGAGATCAGTGGTAAGAGATTAGGGGATAAAGACAATCCACTTTTGGTATCAGTTAGATCTGGTGCTAGAGCTTCGATGCCAGGTATGATGGATACTATCCTCAACCTAGGTATCAACGATGATGTCGTCAAGACTATCGCTGAAAAGACGAATAATCCACGTTTCGCTTATGATTCATATCGTCGTTTCATCCAAATGTTCGCTGATGTCGTCATGGGCTTGCCAAAGAGTGAGTTTGAAGTCATCATCGATGAACTCAAAGAGAAGAAAGGTGTCAAGCTCGATACAGAGTTAGATGCTGATGACTTGAAAGAGATGGTCGACAGGTTCAAGAAATTCTATCATGATAATCTACATGAGGACTTCCCAACAGATCCAGAAGTCCAACTAGAGAAAGCGATCGAAGCTGTCTTTAGATCTTGGAACAACCCTCGCGCGATCTTCTATCGTAAAGAGAATGAGATCCCATCATCATGGGGCACAGCCGTCAATGTACAGATGATGGTCTTCGGTAATATGGGCGATGATTGTGGTACAGGTGTCGCTTTCACACGTAACCCTGCCACAGGTGAAAAGAAGCTCTTTGGTGAGTTCCTTATGAATGCTCAAGGTGAAGATGTCGTCGCTGGTATCAGAACACCTCAGACTATCGATCATTTAAAAGAGGTCATGCCAGGTGCATACGATGACTTTGTCAAGATCTGTGATACTCTTGAACATCATTATCATGATATGCAAGATATGGAGTTCACGATCGAAGGTGGCAAATTATATATGCTACAGACAAGGAACGGCAAAAGAACAGCTGCTGCAGCTCTCAAGATCGCTTGTGACCTTGTTGATGAAGGACTCATCGATACTGATCAGGCTGTCATGATGGTCGAACCTAAGGCGCTTGATTCACTATTACACCCACAATTCGATGATACAGAACTCAAAAGCGCAACTGTTATCGCTAGAGGTCTAGCTGCTTCACCTGGTGCTGCTTGTGGTGAGATCAGATTCACTGCTGAAGATGCGATCGCTGCCAGCAAAGAAGGACATAAGGTCGTCTTAGTCAGACTTGAGACTTCGCCAGAAGATATCGAAGGTATGGCGGCAGCTGAAGGTATCATGACAGTTCGTGGTGGTATGACATCGCACGCAGCTGTCGTTGCTCGTGGTATGGGTGCATGTTGTGTATCCGGCTGCGGTGACGTCGTCGTTGATGAAGAAAAGAAAGTCATGCGTGTTGGTGGCAAAGAATATCATGAAGGTGATTGGTTATCACTCGATGGTTCAACTGGTAATGTCTATGGTGAAAAGATCAAGACTGTTCCAGCAAAGATCAGTGGTTACTTTGAGAGATTTATGAGTTGGGCTGATGAGAAGCGCAGACTACAGGTCAGAACTAATGCTGATACGCCAAGAGATGCAAAACAAGCTAAAGAGTTCGGCGCACAAGGCATCGGCCTTGTAAGAACAGAACATATGTTCTTTGAAGGTGATAGGATCAAAGCTGTCCGCGAGATGATCGTTTCTAAGACAACTGAGCAACGCAAAGAAGCTCTAAGTAAGATCCTTCCTATGCAACAAGGTGACTTCGAAGCTATCTATGAGGCTATGGAGGGACTACCAGTTACGATCCGTTATTTAGATCCACCATTACATGAGTTCTTACCTCATACAGATGAAGAGATCGCTGAGATCGCTAAAGAGATGGGTATGGAGTTTGATGAGCTCAAAGATGTCGTCAACTCATTACATGAGTTCAACCCGATGATGGGTCATCGTGGATGCCGTCTTGCAGTCACATATCCTGAGATCGCTGAGATGCAGACAGAAGCTGTCATCCAAGCTGCGATCAATGTCAATAAACGTCATCCAGAATATGATGTCCATCCTGAGATCATGATTCCACTTGTTGGTGAGAGAGCTGAACTTAAGTATGTTAAAGATATCGTTGATGCTAAGGCTAAGGAAGTTATGGAAAGAAACGGTGTCGAAATCGAATACAAGGTTGGTACGATGATCGAGATCCCACGTGCAGCGTTACTTGCAGATGAGATCGCTGAAGAAGCTAGTTTCTTCTCTTTTGGTACTAATGACCTAACGCAGATGACGTTTGGATTCTCACGTGATGATGCTGGTACTTTCCTCAAGGACTATTATGCTCGCAAGATCTACGAACAGGATCCATTTGCAAGACTTGATCAAAAAGGTGTCGGTAAACTTGTCGCAATGGCTGCAGAACTTGGCCGTAAGACACGTCCAGATATCAAACTGGGCATCTGCGGTGAGCATGGTGGTGATCCAACGACGATCGACTTCTGTCATCGTGTTGGCTTGACTTATGTTTCATGTTCACCATATCGTGTACCTATCGCAAGATTAGCTGCTGCTCAAGCTGCTATCCGCAACAAATGATATGAGAGCTCCTTCGGGAGCTCTTTTATGTTAGAATATTGCCATGCCTTCGATCGTTCAAGTATATGTCATGACTTCCAGTCTCAACATCGATAGACCTTTCACGTACTATAGTGATGAAGATATAAAAGTTGCTACTAGAGTGAAGGTCATCTTTAATCGTGTGAAGATGTTAGCTCTAGTGGTCAGCGTAGAGAAGACAGAGATGACAAGTGCCGAAGTCGACAAGCTGTATGGTATGAAGATAAGTAAAGTTATCGAGATCGTCGATGACAAACCTATCTTTGATAAGGAATTGCAAGAGCTTGCATCGTGGCTTGCTAAGACAACACTAAGCCCTTATATCTCGTGTATCAACGCAATGCTACCTAAGACTTTCAAGATCACAAAAGAAGTGGTGAAGCCCAAAAAGATAGTTTATATCGAAAAGCTAGATAAGGATCGTCATGGCTTGACATCAAGACAAAAAGAAGTCCTTGAAAAGATAGATGATGGTATGAGCTACACTGATGCAAGAAAGATCTCGACATCGATCGTTTCAAGATTATTAAAAGACGGATATATCATCAAGAAAGAGAGAGATGATCTAACAAGTAATGAAAGATCCTTTGCTAAAAAAGATTTTCGCGAATTGACTGTCGATCAAAAGAAAGTCTATGATGGTATCATTGCCTCAAAAAAGACAGTCGACCTATTATATGGAGTGACAGGATCTGGCAAGACAGAAGTCTATCTACATCTAGCTCGACATGAACTTGAAATGCAAAGACAAGTACTGATCTTAGTTCCAGAGATCGCTTTGACCCCACAGATGATCGAAAGAGTCAGGGAACGTTTTGATGACGTAGCGATCTATCATTCGTACCTTAACGATAATGAGCGCTATCGAGAGTACATGCGTGTCAAAAATAGAGAAGTAGAAGTCGTCGTGGGCACAAGGTCTGCGATCTTCTTGCCATTTAGTGATCTTGGATTGATCATTATCGATGAAGAGCACGATCATTCCTATAAACAAGATAATGTACCGTGTTATAGTGCCAAAAACGTCGCTTATAAAAGAGCTTTAGATCTTGGTGCCAAAGTATTACTAGCGAGCGCTACACCTAGCCTTGACACTTTTACGAAGGCAAAGCGAGGAGATTATGGTTTTTTTGAATTGACTCATCGTATCAATGAATCGATACCGAAAGTCGAGATCGTCGATCTAAAGAAAGAAGTAAAAAGCGGCGGCTCTTATATCATCTCCAAAGAGCTGAAGGAAGCCTTAGACCAGACATTAGCACGCAATAAACAAGCTATCATCTTATTGAATAGACGTGGTTATACACCGATCATTCGTTGTGCAGATTGCATGAGTGTCATGATGTGTGATGATTGTGATACTGCTTTGACTTATCATAAAGATGAAGATATCCTCAAATGCAATATGTGTGGTAAGACCTATAAGGTCCCTGTGGTCTGTCCAAATTGTGGTAGCCCACATCTCGTCTCTTATGGGCTCGGTACCAAGAAAGTCGTCGAGACTTTAGAAAAGATGTATCCAGAGGCAAAAGTTGGACGCATGGATGCAGACAATACGCACGTCAAGGATGGACATGCAAAGATACTGAAGATTTTTGAAAGACACGGTTATGACATCCTAGTTGGGACGCAGATGATCGCTAAAGGATTAGATTATCCTGATGTGACACTTGTTGGTATATTGAGTGCTGATAGCGGATTATTGAAGACAAGCTTCAACAGCACAGAGATGACGTTTGATCTTTTGATGCAGGCATCAGGGAGAAGTGGACGCGCCAAAGATGAAGGAAGAGTCATCATCCAAGCAATGTCAAGCGACCATTATGTCTTAAGAGCAGTCAAAGCTCAGGATTATCAGCTTTTCTATAATATCGAGATGAACCTACGCAAAAGAGCTGATTATCCCCCATATACACGTTTTGTGATCATCATCCTCTCAGATACTAATAAGGAACGTTTGGAGAGATCTGTAGAGATACTTGAAGACCTTACTCAAGGTATCAAAGAGAGACGTTTCAAGCCTTTTAGACTTAATAAGATCAATAGGAAGGAACGCTATCGTTTCACTTTCTTGACGAAGAATCTAGCTAGTACGATCTTTGCTTTACAAAAAGCGATAACTGAATACACGAAAGAAAAGAACGTCTCGGCCCTTAAAGTCGATGTCGACCCTTTATATATGGAGTAAAGAATGGAAAGAGAAATAGCTTACAAGATTTTATGTGAGGTGTTGCTTGAAGGAAAGTATGCCTCTTTACAGATGAAAAAAGACCTTAAGCGGTTGCCTAAAGAAAAAAGAGGACTGGTCACCGAGCTTGTCAATGGTGTTTTACGTCACTTCTATCTTTTATGCTACCAATTTAAAGATGAGATCAAAGAAGGAACTGATAAGCGCTATGTGATCCTTTTGTGTATGGCTATCTATGAGCGTCTCTTTCTACATAAACAAAGCTACACCAGTAATGAATATGTAAGTATCCTCAAAGATAAACACGACCGCTCATTTATCAATGCTATATTGCGCAAAGAAAGAATGCTCAAAGAGCCTGATATGAGTACTGACGAAGGAAGCGCTACATACTACAGTCTGCCGCTTTGGCTCTACAAGATGCTCAAAGCACAATATGACAAAAAGATGCTAGATATCATATTAGATGATCTTAGTCATACGCCTGAAGTCTTCTATCGTATCAATCATCAAAAAGCTAGTTATTTAGACCTTGAGCATCTTGATATCGAAGTTCTCAATGAAGATTCTTTTACATCTAAACGCAATCTTATCGAGACTAAGGAATTCTTGGAAGGGTACTTCTATATCCAGGATTTGAATTCTGCTAAGATCTATAAAGAACTAGATCTCAAGAAAGGTGATGTTTTTTTAGATCTTTGTGCTGCTCCTGGTTCTAAGACCTTTAACGCTCTAGAACATGTAGATATAAGTGATGCGATCAGTAACGATATGAATCCTAAAAGAGCGAAGCTCATTAAAGATAAAGCAAGAGAACTAGGTTTTGGAGAACTGCTAGTAACAAGCACTGACGCAAGGGCAATAGACCCTAAGATCATAAGAAGAGCAGACAAGATCTTGATCGATGCACCATGTTCGGGTCTTGGCGTCTTGAAGCGCAAACCTGATATCCGTTATCATCTCAAACCTGAAGATATCGATGACCTTATCGTCTTGCAAAGATCTATCCTAGAGCATACTTTAGAAGCTATGAAAGAAGGAGCGATCTTAGTTTATAGCACTTGTACACTTGATACTAAAGAGAACTCCAGAATGATCAAAAATGTCCTAAAAACTCATCCAGAAATGCTATTGCTAGAGGAGAAGCTCTATCTTGATCATGCTTGCGCTGATCGCTTTTATAGTGCTAAGCTTACAAAAAGTGCATAGATGGTCTATAATGTAAGTTATGAGAGATATCCTTGACTTAAGCTTGGAAGATCTGAGCTCCTATGTCGTAGAGAATGGCTATAAGCCCTACAAAGCTAAACAGATCTATAGCTGGCTATATAAAAAACGCATCAGTGATCCTGAGATGATGAGCGATCTATCGAAAGAACTCATCACAAGGCTGAAAGAAGATTTTTATTTTGAGAATCTGAAACTTGTAACTAAACAAGTATCAAAAGATGGGACAACAAAGTTCCTCTTTGAACTTGTTGATGGTAACTTCATCGAATCAGTCCTTATGGTCTTTGACTATGGCTATAGCGCTTGTATCTCGACACAGGTCGGATGTAACATGGGTTGTCGCTTTTGTGCGAGTGGACTTTTAAGGAAAGTACGTGATCTTAGTGTCGGTGAGATCTTAGGGCAGGTTTTATATATCCAAAAATACCTTGATTTAACACAAGAACGTTTAGCTAATATCGTCGTCATGGGCACAGGCGAACCTTTTGATAATTATGATAATCTCATGGCTGCTTTGAAGATCATCAATGATCCACTTGGACTTGAGATAGGTGCTAGACATATCTCGATATCGACATGTGGTATCGTGCCCAAGATCTTGCAGTTTGCTGATGAGAGCGTTCAATATAATTTAGCTATCTCACTTCACGCATCAAATGATGAATTACGTTCTAAGCTCATGCCTATAAATAAAGCCTATCCACTAAAAGAACTCTTTAAGGCGCTTAAAGAATACAGTCTAAAGAATAAGCGGCGTATCACCTTAGAGTATCTTTTACTGGATGGTGTCAACGATAAAGAGACTAATGCAGATGAATTAAAAGATCTACTAAGAGGGCAGAATGCTTATATCAATCTCATCCCATATAACAATGTAGATGAAAGAGATTTTAGATCAGTAAGCGAAAGAAAAGCTCTAGATTTTTATGATATGCTTAAAAAGCGCGGTATCTCTGTCACTTTGCGTCAAAAGAAAGGCGACGACATAGATGCAGCTTGTGGTCAATTGAGAGCTAAGAAGATGAAGGAGGAAAGATGAGAATCGTTAGTCTAACTGATGTCGGTAAGATACGCAAAGTCAACCAAGACAACTACATAGCGGTATATAGTAAAGCTCACGACCTCTTACTTTTGGTCTGTGATGGCATTGGTGGCTCAAAAGCAGGTGACGTCGCAAGTCTTGAGATCGTTAAGTATTTTGCGGAAGAGTTTCCAAAAAGAGAAGGATTTAAAGATATACAAGAAGCTATCTCTTATCTCAAAGACGAAGTACGCAAAGCCTCGGACCATGTCTATAGATTATCAAAAAGTGAAAAACGCCTTGAAGGCATGGGAACGACGATCACAGGTCTACTTATATCATCGGTCGGGAATATCGTCATCAATGCCGGCGATTCTCGAGTCTATGGCTTCCATGATCATCAACTTTGGAGCCTCACTAGTGACCATACGCTTGTCAATGAGCTCATGAAAAGAAAACTCATCAATGAAGATGAAGCTAAAGTCCATCCAAAAAGACATTATTTGACGCGCTTTTTGGGTGTTACCGAAGGTGCTGAATGTGATGCTTATGCTGTTAGTCATCTAAGCGATATATATCTCATCTCTTCGGATGGCCTCCATGGTTATGTGCCAAAGGAGGATATGGAGATGATCATTGGTGACAGTTCTCTTTCTTTGGAGACACGTGCTAGTCTTTTACTTAAGAGTGCTTTAGCTAAAGGCGGTTATGATAATATCACGCTCATCTTGGTGGAAGTAGGTGAAAAAGATGAGTAAAGTCACGATGATCGCTAATCGTTATCTTTTAGTCAAACATATCGGTAAAGGTGGTATGGCGGATGTCTACGTCGCTGTCGATACGATACTCAACCGAGAAGTTGCGATAAAGATCCTTAAAGGTGAACTTTCAAGCGATCCTGTCGCTTTAGAGCGCTTTAAAAGAGAAGCTCAAGCTTCGACACGTCTAAGCCATCCAAACATCGTCGATATCTATGATGTCGGCGATGATGGTGTCAATCATTATATCGTGATGGAATATATCAAAGGTCCTACTTTGAAACAACTCATCCAAAAAAGGGGAGCTTTATATTATCCTGAGGCAGTATCTGTGATGAAGCAGTTGTGTAGTGCGATAATGGAATCACATCGAAATGGCATCATCCATCGTGACATCAAATCGCAAAACATCCTTGTCAAAGATGATGGGACAGTCAAGATCGTTGATTTTGGCATCGCTCTTGCAAACAACGCCATGCAGATAACATCGCAAGACAACGTTTTAGGTTCAGTGCATTATATTGCCCCTGAGGTCGCTAAAGGCGCAACGGCTAATATGGCTTCAGATATCTATTCGCTTGGTATCGTTTTTTATGAATTGTTGTGTGGTGATGTCCCTTTTAAAGGTGACAATGCTGTTCAGATCGTTATGCAGAGCATCAAAAAACCTTTGCCATATGTCAAAAACTTCGATAAAAAGATACCGCAGTCTGTTGAGAATATCATCCTAAAAGCTACTGCTAAGAACGTCAAGAATCGTTATACGAACGTTGCTGACATGCTTGAAGATCTCAATAACTGTCTAAGTGAAAAACATAAAGATGATGAACGTATCGTCTTTGACTATCCAGAAGATCTATCTTTGAAAGAAAGCGATATAAATAAGAAGATCACAAAAGACAAACCAAAAAAGATAAAAAAAAGTAACGATAAGAAGCGTGATACTTTCACGATCATTTACATATCGATCGTCGCTATCGTCACTGCTATAATCGTCTTTATCATCCTTTATCTTGGTGGAGTGATAAGCTTTGGGCGCTCTGTCGTTACAGTGCCAAATATCATCGATATGCGTGTTCTAGAGGCTAATGAACTTCTAGATCAAGAGGGTCTGATCCTTGATCTTGACGATATTGAAAGGGTCTTGACTGAAGATACAGAGGAAGGCGCGATCATCGCTGTTGAACCGGAAGTTGGCACTGAGGTCGAAGTCGGTTCGACGGTCAAGATAACTGTCTCAGATGGTATCTATGAGGTGATGGATGATTATGTAGGGCGCAATTTTGAGGATGCAAGAGCTATTATCAACCATGATTACCCAAATATTCGCGTCGTTGGTGAAGCTATCGTTTCAGATGCGGAAGCTGGCACGATCCTTGAACAAAGTGGCATCGAGGCTGGTGTACAATTTGACCCATCTAGACAAGCTACTATCACTTTCACTTATAGTGCTTATGTCTCAGAGATCATCCCACTTGAGATCATCGGGATGAGTCAAGAAGAAGCACAAGCTACTTTGAGGGAACTTGGTATCGAATCTGTCTTACAACCGATAGGCGAAGATGAACTTGATGAATATGATGCAAGTGAGATCGATGATCTAGAGACTGGCACCATAGTTAGGACCGATCCATCTGTAGGTACTTCTTACATGCAGATGAAAGACACTTTCGTCACTCTGTATTATTTGGAACGCTGATGCAAGGACTCATAGTAAAGATCATCTCAAAAGAATATACGCTCAAGACAAAAGACGGTAAGATCATTTCAGCTAGTCTAGCCGGCAAGATGCGCAAATATGATCATCCTGTCTGTGGAGATATCGTTGAGTATGAAATGATCAGTGATCGCGCTATCATACAAAGATATCACAAGCGTAAAAACTATCTTATCAGACCTAATCTTGCCAATATCGATCAAGTACTTATCGTCATGAGCACACGTGATCCAGAATTCTCTTATGAACTCTGTAATCGTTTGATCATACTAGTCGAATTCAATGATATCAAGCCTTTGATCTGTGTATCAAAAAGTGATCTGGCGGATGAAAATGAGATAGACGAGATCAAAGAATATTATGAGCATATGGGCTATGAAGTGTTCGATACCGGTCTTTTTGATAGTGCCAGTTTTCTTAAAGATATCTTGAAAGATAAACTTACCGTTCTTTGTGGACAAAGTGGTGTTGGAAAAAGTACATTGCTCAATAAGATAGATCCGACTTTAGCACTAAAGACACAGGCGATATCTAAAGCGTTGAATAGAGGAAAACACACGACAAGACATGTGGAACTCTATGGATATCACGGTGGATATCTCGCTGATACACCAGGTTTCTCAAGTATCGACCTCACATCGGTAGATAAAGATACGCTTGCTTCACATATAACTGCTTTTAAACCTTATATAGGCAATTGTCGGTTTTTGGATTGTTATCATATCAATGAACCTGATTGTGCGATAAAGGAAGCTGTTAAACGTGGTGTTATTAAAGAAAGCTTCTATGCGACTTATCTAAGTCTAATGGATTTCTTAAAAAACGAAAACCTCTACGGCGATCGCCATCGCACTTTGAAATAGAAAGAAGGGAAAGATTATGAAGATTGCTGCTTCTGTACTAGCTTTTGACTTCAGCCGTTTGAATGATACTTTCAAGGAAGTCAATGAACATGTCGACTGGATCCATTATGATGTGATGGACGGACACTTTGTCCCAAACATATCTTTTGGCCCAGACATCCTAAAAGATCTTAAGACGATGACACCACACTTTATCGATGTCCATCTAATGATCGAAGATCCTAAAAAATATCTTGATCGCTTCATCGAAGCTGGCGCTGATCTAATAACCATCCATCATGAAGCAGTCGATCAAAAATCTTGCCAAGAGATCATAACTCATCTCAAAGAAAGAAATATCAAAGTCGGCATCAGCGTCAAACCGAACACTGATCCGCTTGAGATCGCAAAATACCTTCCTGAGATCGATCTAGTTTTAGTCATGAGTGTTGAACCTGGATTTGGTGGACAACAATTTCTAGCTAGCGCTTATGATAAGATAGTCTACTACGATGAGTTTCGTCGTGAATATGGCCTTGATTATCTTATCGAAGTCGATGGTGGCGTAAACGACAAGAACGCTTCATCGATCGTTGAATGTGGAGCTGATGTCTTGGTAACAGGATCATATCTAATAAAAGGTGATGTCAAAGAGAACGTCGCAAAGCTAAAAGCATAAAAAAACTGACTTACGTCAGTTTTGTTCTCTTATGCTAGTTTAGCTTTTGCTTTGAGTGTTTTCAAAGCTCTAGCTGAAACACGGACCTTCTTTGGTTTACCATCGACCATGATAGTTACGTTTTGGAGGTTAACGTTCCATTTACGGCGTGTAGCTCGTAGGGAATGGGAACGGTTATTTCCTGACATTGGTCCTTTACCTGTGATCTCGCATACTCTTGACATAACCGTATACCTCCTTTCTTTCAGAATGCTTAAATAATCTACCACAAGAACGCTTTAAATGCAAGATAAACTAGATATTTAGGTGTTTTTTTATGAAATCGAACGTCTTTATCGTGACGTTATTCATGGATGATACACTTTCTAAGAAGCCTAAGGTATGACCACCATTAGTGTGATACAGTTCTTTATCGATGCAATCAAGAGCCATGAATGCATCGATACTGGCTTTTGGGTCTATCATCTCATCATCATCCGCATAAACGAAAAGAAAGGGTATGTGAAGCTCTTTTAGGGTATCTAGCGGCTTGTCGTTTGCTATTTCTTCAAAGAAAGTGTAAGGCAGGATCAGGTCATCACGCCATGAAAAGTCTAGGGAGATATCACTATCATGGCTCTTACCTTCAATATATTTCTGAAAAGCACCTAAGCCATCTTCGATCGCCGCCGAATAAGTGATGGCAAAGGAGATCTTTTTTGCGCGATACTTTAAGGCTTTTATCATTACTCTAGCGCCAAGACTGAAGCCTAAGATCCCAACTTTCTTGTATCTATCTTTTGCATAGTCGATGATCTCGATCGTATCTAAGACCATCTTCTCAAAGCTTCGATCTTCGATCTTCGCATCACTTTCACCATGTCCCCTTAGATCAAAACGTAAACTTGAGATGTTAAGTTTCTTAAGCTCATTGCAGATCTTTTCAAAGACATGACCGACTTCCGATTTGTCGGATCCAAGTCCATGGACTAAGATCATACACGGTCCAGATGCCGGCACTTCAACAAATGGTATCATATATCCATCTCTTCCTTTTAAATGAGTCATGTCACTATTATACGATATTTACATCAATGCGTCTTTGTATTAGAATACCCCTTCGGAGGAGATAGAAATGAAAAAATTACTTACTAGCTTATTAGCTCTTATGATGGTCTTGACACTCAGTGCATGTCAAGGTGAGAGTTCAGCTTCAGGCATCGAAGCTGTCATTGAAGACATCCAAAGCGGTGATCACACTGTCAGTTGCTATGTCGAACATCCAGAACTTGGTGAAGTAGATTGTGCAGCATTAGTCAACACAGCAGAAGATGACTCTATTACTGCATTCCAAGATGCATTCAAGACAGCGGTTTTCGATCACGAATTGTCGGATGCTGAAGCTACAGACTATCACAGTGATGATCTACTAGTGATCATGTCATATACGAACAGCGATGGTGAGCCTGTCATGTTCTATATCGATAACACTGGAACAGTACGTGTCACGATCAACAGAGGTGAAGGTATCGTTAAGACGATAGGTTCTTCGATCAGCGAATCTGTCGTTGCTGCTTATGATTCATACTACAACGAAATCATCGCACCAACATTAGTTACAGAGTAATAAGATGAATAGGACGTCAAATGGCGTCCTATTTTTATATGAAGTCACAAATAATTTTATATTAATGAAGATAAACTGCTGTATCAGAGCGCTTATTAGATAACTTTTGATCAAGAAGTTACTTAGTATATGATCTATTTATATTTGAGAACTTCGCTCGATAAAGGCCATTTCTAATCACTTTTACCTTAAGAACAGTCAAACTTCACACTGTATGAAAGAAAGAGTGATAATGTAAGTCTCTTATTATAAATTCTATTTGATGTACTGAATGGTCTCTAAACTGGCATAAAAGGCCAGGTGTCGATCACTGCTTCTTACTCTTTCAGTTTTTTCTTTGTGTGACATATGATTTGTGCTAAAATAGCGAGGTAAGGAGACAAATGATGAAGGAAATATTGGGTGCGATCGAATTTTCTGATGTTGAAGTACGATTGATCATCGGAGAATTTTTCAAAACTCGTTTTAATATCATGGAAGTCGTCACTGAACCGTGCCGAGGCATTGAAGACTATTCTATAAGCAATAAGGATGAGATCAAAAGAGCGGTAAAAGCCGTTATAGATAAAGCTAGTAAAGATCTAAAGACAGACATTCAAAGTCTGATTTTAGTCGTACCATCAGTCGGTTTCAAACGCTACCCACTAAAGGTGAATGTTCGTTTAGAAACTGGCTCTGTCTCTAAAGATGATGTCTCTAGGGCTCTTAAGAAAGCTATGCGTACCAAAGTTGACAATAATATCACCATCGTTAATGCGGTATGTGTCAAATATACATGTAATGGCATCTCATCTCGTCGCATACCGGAGAAAGAAGTAGCCAATGAATTGACCGTCGATATCGATCTTCTGTGTGCGGATAAGACTTTGATCTTCGATTATGTCTCTATCTTAGAAGAGATAGGCATCGAAGTATTAGACATAAGTCTTGATGTCTACGCGATCTGTAAAGAAGCTGTGCTTTTTGAACAAACTGTTAATCAAAACCTCATCTTGATCAAATCTGACTATCAGACGACGACTATGGCTTTGATTTCCAAAGGAAAGCTTTATAACGTCGAGATCCTATATGAGGGATTGAATTCGATCTATAGTGTCGTAAAAGAAGAATATGGCTTAGGTTTCGATGTCATCGATCGCCTTGTTAAATACAATACCAAAGAGAACAATGACGAATATTCTGATGATGCGATCTATGCTTTCAATGATGAAAACGGCGTTTCAAAAACGATATCAGAAGCAGAGCTATCAAGATTGGTCAGACCAAAAGTCGAAGAGCTCGCAAACAAGATCAAAGAAGCATGTGATCCGATCTTACAAAGTGGTCTTGTACAGATCGTCGTCGTCTCAGAAGGGGCGAAGATGGATGCTTTAGTGAAGGCGATAAGAAGAAAAGTGGAAGTTACGACTAAAACTTACTTCCCTGAGACTATCGGCGCAAGAGATAGTCGATATTCCACTCTTTTAGGAGCTCTATATGGCTACAGGGATGCAAATGAGTTCAAGGGTAAGATCGTCAGCAGTATCGATCTTTACCGTTTCAGTGAAGTGATCGAAAAAAGAGAAGATACCCAAGGTGAGTCATTAACGACAAAGATCCGTAATCTATTTCAATTAAGGGACAAAGGAGGAGAAGTTCATGAGTGA
This sequence comes from uncultured Erysipelotrichaceae bacterium, assembly GCA_944326055.1. Classification (GTDB taxonomy): domain Bacteria; phylum Bacillota_I; class Bacilli_A; order Erysipelotrichales; family Erysipelotrichaceae; genus JAHHTG01. The sequence goes on along the minus strand of CALVCT010000031.1, from coordinate 21,144 downwards.
GTTAAAATATGATCAGATCGCAAAGATCAAAGTCTTCGGCATTGGAGGAGCTGGCTGTAACGCAGTAAATCGCATGGTCGAAGAAGGCGTTAAAGGTGTCGAATTCTGGGTCTGTAATACAGATGTACAAAGCCTCAATCTTTCGAATTGCCAAAATAAGATCATTTTAGGAAAAGAGACGACCAAAGGATTAGGTGCAGGAAGTAACCCTGAAGTTGGAAAGAAAGCTGCTGAAGAATCAAAAGATGAGATCAAGGCTGCTATCGATTCAGCTGATATGGTCTTTATTGCGGCAGGCATGGGCGGCGGTACTGGAACAGGTGCTGCTCCGATCTTTGCAGAGATCGCAAAACAAGCTGGTGCTCTTACGGTAGGTGTCGTCACTAAACCATTTGATTTTGAAGGACGTAAAAGGGTCGAGCAAGCAGCAAATGGCCTTGAAGCCCTCAAACAATACATCGACTCAATGATCATCGTCTCTAATAATCAGTTATTATCTGTTACAGGTTCACTATCTTTCCAAGACTCATTTAGAGAAGCCGATAACGTCCTAAGACAAGGCGTCCAGACGATCACTGACCTCATCGCTGTCCCAGCTTTCATCAACCTTGATTTTGCAGATATTAGGACCGTCATGGAAGGCCAGGGAAGCGCTCTGATCGGTATCGGTATGGCGGAAGGCGAAAATAGGGCAAAAGAGGCTGCTCAAAAAGCTATACATTCGCCTTTACTGGAAGCACAGATCTCTGGCGCAAAGAATGCGATCGTCAATATCACTGGTGGTCCAGCGATCAACTTACGTGACGGTGCTCAAGCTGTTGAATATATTAGAGAAGCAGCTGGTTCAGATCTCAATATCATCTATGGTATAGCTATCAATGAAGCGATAGGAGAATCGATCATCGTAACTGTTATCGCTACAGGATTTGATCTTCCTAAGACAAGAAAGAGTCAGCCAGTCTTATCACAACCAACAGAAGTCGCCTTCACAAAGAATGAGAATTACATCGATGATACGATCATCGTCGATGAAGATGAAGAGAACGACATTCCTAGTTTCTTCAGATCTAGATAAGTCCCAAAAGGGACTTTTTTATAAAACGAAGAGAGATCTGATTTTTGGTATCAAGTATTAATCGATATAAGAGAAAGTCTTAAAATTAGAGCGTCAGGATATCTAGATCTATCCTGACCTTTATTTTATAGGTAATAGGTATATGAAAGAAAGTGTCGGGTAAGTAAGGATACGTGACTTTTAGACCTTTGAGTCTTTATATTAAAAGAAAAATGAGTTTACACAAAGAAAGTCAGCCAGACAAGATCTAAAGAAAGTAAGAGAGATTTGTGAATGGTACTGACATCGCTTTTGATATCAAAGAGATGGCTGATATGGCTTATAAAGGACTGGGAATGACTAAAGATATCAAAAAAGCCATAGTATTCATGAATGTCGCTATCTCAAGACTTGATAATGCCAACTCTTTTCATAAATGCAGTTTTAATAACTTCCTAGCAAATTTATACTGTGAAAACAAAGAGAACGATCGAATTGCTTAAAGATAAGTGCTTAACCAAGTGATAATAGAGCAACGTTCTTATTAGGTATCAGAGAATTAAATGGCGATGGCATCGACAAGAATATCGACACAGATCTAAAATATAGTTGATGCGATAAGAAAGGTGATCGATAGCAATGAAGCAGTCAAGATCTAATGTCTTTAGAAGTGGTGTCAGAGTTTATAAGAGTGCCAAATCTCACTATCGTATAATTATAACTTTCAGATCATAGCACTAAGAACAGAAGCATGATCTCATCGATCATATGGACGATCGAGCAAAAAAAGCAGAGATTGATAGAGCTATAGAACAATATCAATATGAAAGCTGTGATCATGAAGATAATGACTATAACTTATAAAGTACCGGACTGCAAAGGTGCATCGAAGTATCTTCTGATAACAAAATAAAGTTGTTATTGATGCGAAGAAAGCAGCTTTCTGTAAGTTTCTATTGTAAAGGCTTACATTTTAAGCTATACTAAAGATAAGGAAGAGGAGGCAATAAACTTATGTTAAGTTATAACCCCCATCGATATAGAAACGGCATTGTAGACTAGTTGGGTCTATCTACGGTTTTTATGTTTTCAATTTACATCCAACTATAAAATCTAATAAAAGCATAATTAAGCGCATATAAAAGCTTATGGGCTGAAAGGAGGAAAATTATGCGTAGATTGTTAAAAGTTTTCGTAGCCATTTTAATGGTAATTGCAATAATGCCTTATTCAATATCTGCGAATGATGGTGATAATAGAATATCGGTTTTTCAGTGCGACGGACCACATAATAGTATAAGAGTCATATCAGAATCTGATAGTTCTATATATTCACGTTTAGGAGTATTCGCTACTCCTGGGTCAACACTTACTGTAAATACGAGTTATTCAACTATCATTTCAAGTAATGCGAATTTTACTATATTTCCAGAGTTATTTGAAATGGGATATGAAAGATCTATAAATGCCGGCATAGATATAGGGTGGTCTAAGACCAATACAACAAATACTAATAAAGAGTTAGTCATTTTAGAGATCTATGATACTGTAAGAGCTACAGAGTATTATGAAGTCAGACCAGGCCTCTGTGCAATTGGTGTTGATACTACTTATACGATGCCAGTAGGCTGGGCGTTTGATCTAAGGTGAAGAGAATATTGATCATACCAATAATTGTATTATGTGGTGTTTTGATTTTGGCAGTATTATCCTTTTATGATGCTAATAATAAGTTCGATCAAACAAACTTAAGCTATTATGGCATCAATGGAAAAGAATTCTATCATAAGATAAACGCCACAGGGCTCGACTGTAAGATAGAGCCTAACAACAATCTTAAAAATGGCGATGTGGTATCGCTTGATTGTTGCGATAATTTAACAGGGTTATTTCGTTTCAGTCGTGATTTCACGATAGAAGGTTTGTTTTCTGATGAATTTGATAGTAGCGAATTCTTAAGATTAATATCTTCTAAGATTTCAAACGGAACAGCTTATGCCAAAACTGATGATAGAGGTATACACCTTCTTGTATTATCTAATGATAACAGTAACTATTCTTCCACCATCTACGATAATTTATATTTCACAGATGATATGCTGTATCAAGTGAGCGATATAGGCGATAGATCATCTTATTCAACAACAATAGTTCCTACTGTTATCTTATCAGATATACGTCAAGAACATCTGGAAGATTATTTGAAAATCTATTTAGATGATGGATACGAAAAAATCGGTTTATAAATATTCAAACTCTCTATACTTTCTTTTAACTTACAAAACAGTGAGTTGCTAGATATGAGAGTCAGCGTGGCTTATACATGAAGTGTATTAGCGATTATATCAACTTAAGGAGGCTATCTTAAAACTGGCGAGTGAATATAGGTTTTGATACCTCCTTTTCTAAGATCGACATAAAGAAAAAGCTGCATATTTTTTCTATATGCAACTTCATTATAGATAATGGTCCGATCTATAGCGATCTCACTGGCACATGAAAGAGCGATCTTGTTGCACTTTAAGTATGACGGAGATGTACTCAAAGAGCGATGTATGTATCATTATGCGATCGATATGATACTTCAAAGAAGAAGGCCGCTTGAGATACTAGATCAGTAAAAAAGAGCCGCAGCTCTTTAATCTTTAAGTAAGGCGATTACTTCATCAGGTGTCATGACTTTGACTTCATCTTCATCACGTTTTTTGAGTTCGACCATTCCTTCTGATGCTTTTTTGCCGACTGTGATACGGTATGGTATACCGATGAGCTCCATATCGTTGAACTTGACACCTGGTCGCTCATCACGGTCATCATAGATCACATCGATACCGGCAGATCTTAGTCTATCGTAGAGCTCATCTGCAAGCTTGACCTGTGCATCATCTTTAGAAGATATGAGAACGATAGCTACATCATATGGAGCGATAGCTCTTGGCCAAATGATGCCTTTATCGTCATGGTTCTGTTCAACGACAGCAGCCATCACACGACCTAGACCGATACCATAAGAGCCCATCCAGACATATTGGTTGGTGTTATCGCTATCTAGATATGTAAGATCTAATGCCTTAGAATACTTTGTGCCTAATTTGAATGTATTGCCGATCTCGATACCTTTAGTGAACTTTAAGGTCGCACCACAATGCGGACAGATATCGCCATCTTTTACTTTAGTGATATCAGCTACTTTAAAGACACTAAAATCACGCATATTGACATTGATGTAGTGATAGTCAGAGCGATTTGCTCCGACGATGAAATTGTGCATCTTAGTAACTTCTTCATCAACGATGACTGGTATATCAAGTCCGATAGGACCAGCAAAACCGACGCGGGCATTCGTGATACGTTCGACATCACTTCCTTCAGCAAGTTTCACTTCAAAAGCACCAACGACCTTTGAGAGCTTAGTCTCAGATATCTCGTGATCACCTTTGACCATGACAGCGTAGAACTTGTTATCTAATTCATAGATCATTGTCTTGACGAAATCAGTAGCAGGCAAGTTCAAAAAAGCACAAACTTCATCGATCGTTCCTGCATTTGGAGTCGCGATGAGACTCTTTTCTTTAAGATCTTCATTGCTTTCTTCAGTAAGTTTTTTTGAATTCGCTATTTCGAGGTTTGAAGAATAATGACAATGGTCACAATAGACGATCGTATCTTCACCAATGTCAGTGATAGCTTGGAATTCTTCTGATAATAGTCCACCCATAACGCCTGTATCAGCCTTGACGACAAGATAGTCGACGCCGATCTCATCAAATGCCTTTACATAAGCATCGAACATCTTTTTGTAGGAGATATCTAAGCCATTTTCATCTTTATCGAAGGAGTAGGCATCTTTCATGATGAATTCTTTGACACGGATCAGGCCGAACCTCGCTCTTGGCTCATCACGATATTTGCTTTGGAACTGGAAAAGATTGAATGGTAGATCTTTGTAGGATCTGATCTTCATCTTCCCGGCGACCGCAAATAGTTCTTCATGGGTCGGACCTAAAACGAAATTCTTACCAGCACGATCTTTAAGGCGGAAGATCGAAGGTCCAAAGTTCTCTAAACGGCCAGACTTCTCATAATATTCGCTTGCGATCAAAGCAGGCATGCGTATCTCTTGAGCTCCAGCTTCTTCCATATGTTTACGAATGATCTTTTCGATCTTTTTTTCGACTTTATAGCCCATCGGCAGCATCATATAGACACCAGCTGATGTCTTCTTGATCAACCCCGCTTTAACTAAAAGATTACCACTGACGGAGTCTTCATCTTTTACATCTTCTCTTAGTGTATAGAAATAACTATTTTTCAAACGCATATATCTACTTCTCCTGATTCCCATGAATTATATTACAATAACTTTCAAAAATCTATTCTCGTGTGTATAATACAAGAAAAAAGGAGGGAACATGGCGATTTTCTTTAATGATGTCTCACATACTTTCAATGAATATCTTTTAGTACCGGGTCTAACGACAGTAGATACGACACCTGATAAAGTCGATCTCACGACGCCGCTTGTGAAATACCCTGTTGGACAAAAAAGTGCTATCGAATTGAAACTTCCACTTACAAGTGCGATCATGCAATCGGTCTCTGATGACAGACTTGCGATAGCTTTAGCCAAAGAAGGCGGTATTTCTTTTATCTATGGTTCTCAATCCATAGATGAGCAAGCAGAGATGGTAAAAAGAGTCAAGAACCACAAAGCTGGCTTTGTCGTCTCTGACTCAAATATCCGTCCAGATCAGACACTTGGTGAATTATTAGAACTTATCGAAAGGACATCACATTCGACAGTCGCTGTTACGGATGATGGAAAGCCTTTTGGTAAGCTTGAAGGTATCATCACATCTCGTGATTATCGTTTGAGCCGTGTCTCACTCGATGAGCCTGTGTCGAAATTTATGACGCCTTTCTCAGAACTGATCTGTGGTAGATCGAGCTATGATCTCTCTGAATGTAATGATCTTATCTGGGAACATAAACTAAATACATTACCGATTATCGATGAAGAAGGACACCTTGTCTCATTGGTCTTTAGGAAAGATTATGAAGCTCATAAAGAATATCCTAATGAACTACTAGACGATCATAAGCGTTTCTTAGTCGGAGCTGGTATCAACTCTCGTGATTATAAAGAACGTGTGCCTGCACTAGTCAAAGCAGGCGTCGACGTCTTATGTATCGACAGTTCTGATGGCTATTCTGAGTGGCAAAAGTTGACGATCGAATGGATCAGAGAGAACTATGGCGACAGTGTCAAGGTCGGAGCGGGCAATGTCGTCGATCGCGATGGTTTCCGTTATTTAGCACAAGCTGGTGCCGATTTCATTAAAGTAGGTATTGGTGGTGGTTCGATCTGTATCACTAGAGAAACAAAAGGCATAGGCCGTGGGCAAGCTAGTGCAGTTATCGAAGTCGCAAAAGCACGTGACGAATGGGCAAAAGAAACAGGTTATTATATCCCAGTCTGTTCAGATGGTGGTATCGTTTATGATCATCACATTACTCTAGCTCTAGCGATGGGCGCGGATTTTGTGATGTTAGGTAGATATTTTGCACGTTTTGAAGAAGCTCCTAACAACAAAGTCATGCTCAATGGTTCATATTATAAAGAGTATTGGGGCGAAGGTTCTAATCGTGCACGTAACTGGCAACGCTATGATATGGGAGGAAAAAGAGGACTTAGCTTTGAAGAGGGCGTCGATTCCTATGTCCCATATGCTGGTTTTCTTAAAGATAATGTCGCAATGACGATCGCCAAGATCAAATCGACTATGTGCTCTTGTGGTTCTACGACTTTAGCACATCTTCGAGATAATGCTAAGCTGACGCTTGTATCAGAGACTTCGATAACTGAAGGCGGAGCTCATGATGTCATCGTCAAGAATCAATCGAAAGACTTACAATAAGAGTACGGCTTGACCGTACTCTCTATTTATTTAATAACTCTTTGATCCTTTCAGTGTTTTTGAAGTGGATCTTGGCAACTTCTTTCAGACGCTCGAATCCGTATCGTTTGACAAAGACGAGTCCTGCTTCATCAACTTGAGCTCTTGAGCCAAAGGGGAAGTCCATACCATAATGTTTTGAGAGTTCTTGCATAGTTTTTAGAAAAGCCCATCGAGCGATGACGCTAGCAGCAGCAACAGCTATGTAGCTACTTTCAGCCTTTGTTTCAAAATGCAAGTCATGGAAGACTTCCTTTTCATCTTTAAGATGTCTAAAATAGGTCTCTTTTTCTTCAAATTGATCCACATAACACGCCTTAGGTATCTTATGACCTTTGTGGATCAAGTTGATGTAAGCTTGGTTGTGCAATCTCGCCTTGATCTCGTTTAGATTATAGCGTTCATGAGCTCTATTGTAGGTCTTGTCATCTAAGATCAAGAGTGAGTTTTCTAATCTTTCATAAAGTTCTTGGCCGATCTCGATGATCTTTTCATCATCCATTTTTTTAGAGTCATTCACACCTAGGCTTTCAAGATATTCGATTTCATTTTGACGGACGATACAAGCACAGACACAGACTGGCCCAAAATAATCACCTGTTCCTACTTCATCAGAACCTGCTTGATCAGTGTCTTTATGTAAGAAGCTTGCTCCATATATATGGGCCGATGTTCCCTGGATCAAGACTTTGTCTGTCTTATAGATCGAGATCGTGGTATCATCTGGTGTTTTTATGAATGCCAGCATGTGTTCGTTTGGTGGATCTATGAGGTAGTCTTGATACTTTTGGATGAGCTTTTCGATCTCTTCTTTTGGCAGTTTGAAACTAATACTATTCATGTGTGTTATAATATCACAGTTAGATCAAAAAGGAGTTTCATTTATGTATTTAAATTCAGATATGTTCATCATCGTCGATATCCTTATAGTAGCGATCGTCGCTCTGTGTCTTTATATCGGCTTTAAAAAAGGCTTTATCTATCAATTGGCAGATCTATTATCATTTGTCATCGCTTTTATCGTTGCGTGGTTTTTAGGCCCTTTACTTGCTGAGCATATTAAATTCTACAATTTAGAGGATTCTTTATTAGAAGCTATGGCTCAGCCACTCATCAATAATCTTATATGGTTTGTGATCATCGTCATAATCGTCAAGATCATCTTCGCTTTCATCTTGCCGCTATTCAAAGCGATCAGAATAGTGCCAGTCTTAGGCAGTATAAATGCGATAGGTGGTCTTGTGACAGGACTTATCAATGGTTTTATCTGGGTCAGTATCTTAGGAGTCTTATTTATGACCCCATTGTTTAAAAATGGTAATGAGATCAGAGAAAATACGATCTATAAGCCATTTATCAGTGTAAGTGATCAGATCTTGAATGCTGTAGTATCTAAAGTAGATCCTGAGCTTGTTCAAGAAGGTTTTGACAGTATCGATGAATATCGAGACGCTTTTGAAAAGTGGCTCGAAGACGAGGGCGTTTTTAAATGAACATGTACGATAGCTTAGAGTTTTCTGAGGTAAGACATCTGGTCGCGGGATATGCGACCTTTTCGAAAGCTGTTAGTCTGATCGAAGATGAAACAGTATCTTTCAATCCTTTGATCATCAAACGCAATATACGTTATACAAAAGAAGCTCTTGATTATCTTAGAGATCATGAACGTTTTGGTTTTGCGGATATCAAGGACATTTCAAATCTGCTACAACATCTTGATCACGGTCTTTCTTTGACTTCTAATGAACTACTAGCTATCTTAGAGCACAATGTGCAGATCAAGCGGTTGGTCAAGATCTTAAAAGATATGTTTAAAGATAAAGATCTTAACGATTTTGTCGTCTCTTTGGCTTATGATGAACATTTGATCGATCTTATCAATAAGAATATCGATCAGAATGGTGAAGTGCGTGACGATGCAACAAGTAGACTAAAAGAGCTCAGAAGAAAAGAATCTTCACTTAATGCAAAGATCCAAGACAGTGCACAAAGATTCCTTAAAGAACAAAAAGACGTCCTACAAGAAGCTGTCGTCTATCATCGCGATGGTAGGACATGCTTTCTTATTCGCAATAGTGATAAGAACCGCTATGATGGTTATAGTCATGGCATCAGTGCCTCTGGACAAGCAGCTTATATCGAGCCACGTGCTTTTGTCGAAATGAACAATGCCTTAAATGAAGTTGAGGCTGCTATCTCAGAGGAGATCAAGATGATCCTAAGCTCACTTTCTTATGAAGCAAGCAAACACACGGCGCTCTTTTACAGCAATCTTGACTCTATAATGCATCTTGATGCGATATTCGCTAAAGCCGCGTTTGGTAACGATCATATCGGCATAGTTGCTGATCTAGGAGATGATCTTACTCTTGAAGATATCGCCCATCCACTGATCCCATCTGATCGAGTCATCAAGAATAGTTATCACATCAAAAAGCCGATCAAAGGCATCATCATCAGTGGATCGAATACTGGTGGTAAGACAGTATCGCTAAAAGTTATTGGATTGAGTATCCTCATGACTTATCTTGGTATACCTTTGATCGCCAGTCAAGCTACTGTGCCTTTATACGATAGAGTATTTGATGATATAGACGATAATCAGTCTTTGATCGATTCGCTTTCGACCTTTTCATCAAGATTATTGTCTCTAGACAAGATACTTAATGATATGACGGACAGGTCTTTGATCTTGATCGATGAGATCGCTAGCGGGACCGATCCTAAAGAGGGTGAAGCTTTAGCACTTTCGATCATCGAAAGATTTAGACAGAAAGGTGCGACTTTTGTCATCACGACCCATTTCACAAAAGTGAAAGAATATGCCTTAGAGAAGCCGGATATTATGATCTCATCACAAGAATTTGACAATGAGAAGCTTTTGCCTACTTACCGCTATATCGAGGACAGTCTAGGCAATTCAAATGCTTTAGATATCGCTGGTCGCTATCTAAAAGATAAGACGATCATCGATAGTGCGCGTATCTTCTATCAAGAAAGTCAAAATGAGATGGAGCGAGCTTTAAAGACGCTAGAAGCAAAAGAGCTAATCCTTGCCCAAAGAGAAGCTGAACTAAATGAAAGTCTTGAAGTTCATAAACGACTCAATGCTGAGCTAGATGATCGCTTAAAAGAGTTCAAAGATAAAGAAGAGGAGCTATATAAACGAGCTAAAGTCAAAGCAGAGCGCTATCTAGAAAAGCAAAAAGCTAAGATCAGAGAGATAGCGAAGAAAGTTGATGAAGCAAATGTCAAAACCCTAAAAGATGAAGTTGAAAAGAGGCTTGAAGCTTTAGAGGCTGATTATGTTGAAAAAGAAGGACCTAAAGTAGCACCAAAAGTAGGTGATCATGTCAAGATCACTTCTACAGGACAGGTCGGAAAGCTGATCGACATCAAAAAAGACAGGGCTACAGTCGATATCTTTGGGATCTCCATTAAGACAGACATCAATGATCTAATAGTCAGTGAAGCACCAAAGAAAGAAAAACCAAAACATAAAGATAAAGTCTTACATCGACCAAAGAGCGAACTTCTATTAGTTGGAAAAAGAGTCGAAGAGGCTCTTGTCGAACTTCGTTATTATCTTGACGAGGCTTATGGTGCAGGACTTTCAAGTGTCAAGATCATCCATGGAACAGGCACAGGAGCTCTAAAAAGCGCGATATGGCAAGAGCTCAAGAAGATCAAGTATATCAAGTCTTTTCACTATGGCGATGCATATGATGGCTCTAGTAATGTTACTATCGTGGAATTAAAATGAAGGCTGCTCTTAAAGAAAAACTAGCGACTCTTCCAGGAAGACCTGGTTCTTATCAAATGAAGGACAAGGATGGTAAGATCATTTATGTTGGTAAAGCTATCAATCTTAAAAACAGGGTCAATTCATACTTTAAAGGTGCTCATGATCACAAGACGACAAAACTTGTCTCGGAGATCGCTGATTTTGAATATATCGTCACAAACAGTGAAAAAGAAGCTCTTATATTAGAATATAATCTCATCAAAGAGTATGATCCAAAATACAACATCATCTTCAAAGATGATAAGTCTTATCCCTATATCTTACTTGAAGAAGGGGACATACCTTATTGTCGAACCGTCCGTATCACAAAGAAAGTTCGCTATAAGGGTGAGATCTTTGGACCTTACCCTGATGCGACAGCAGCTAATAAGACGATCGATCTTCTAAATAAAGTCTTTGCGACAAAGAAATGTAAGAACCTGCCTAAAGAAGTCTGTCTCTATTACCATCTAGGACAATGTCTTGGCTATTGTAAAGGTGATGTCAAAAAAGATGATGCGATCAAGATCAAAGAGGCGATCAGACGTTTTCTAAAAGGCGATAATAGCGAAATGCTCAAAGATCTCAAAGCAGAGATGCTCAAAGCAGCAGAGAAAGAAGAATATGAAAAAGCAGCTGAATACCGTGATCTTATCGCTGATATCGAATATACGACGGCTCAAAGGCAGACTGTACAAGTATCACGTAAAGAGAGTTTTGATACTTTCGCTTATTATGTCGAAGATAACTATCTTTCGATCGTTGGTCTTTTTATCAGAGATGGGAGACTGATCTTCAAAGATCTTTATATCGATCATCTATATGGCGATGTCAAAGAGGAGTTCATTTCTTATATCTATCAATTTTATCAAAGACATTTAGCACCTAAGGTCCTCTATATCGATAAAGAACTCATCGATGGTGACGAGCTATCAGAACTAAATGTGAGAAGCGTCACTAAGGGTTTTGCCTATCAGATGCTTAAAAAGGCAAAAGAAAATGCCAAGATCGACCTTGTACAAAAGTTATCGATCATTAAAAAAGATGAAGCATATACAGAGAATATTGCGACCGAATTCAAACGTATCTTAGGACTGGTGCCTGAACGTATCGAATTATTCGACAATTCACACCTTGGTGGTAAGAATACCGTGGCTGCTATGGTTGTCTATGAAAACTTGAAGCCCAATAAGAAAGAGTATCGTTTATTCAGACTTGAGGATTCATTTGATGATCTGAAATCGATGCATGAAGTCATCTATCGCCGATACTTTCGCGTTTTGAGCGATGATCTTAAAAGACCTGATCTTGTGATCATCGATGGTGGTGCTAATCAACTCAAAGTAGCAAAAGAAGTAATAGATTCTTTAGGACTTGATATCAAAATCGTCTCTTTAGGAAAGAATGAATATCATAATACAGCATATCTGCTCAATAGCGATGGTGTTATAATAGATATCGATCCGAAGAGCCAGATCTTCCTTTTTCTTGCAAGTATGCAAAATGAAGTTCATCGCTTTGCGATCAGTTATAACCGTCGCTTACGTCGTAAGAATGCTTATGCTTCTAAGCTTGACGATGTCAAAGGATTAGGTAAGAAAAGAAGGCTCAAGCTCTTACGGAAGTTTAAGTCGATCAAAAATATCGAAGCTCTTACTTTGGATGAGTTAAAAAAAGAACTTCCTGAAGCTGTTGCGCTAGCTCTCTATGAGAGGCTACATAAAGAAGGAGAAGAAGATGCTAGAAACATTAAATGACTATATATCATTGGCTGTGATGATCTTTATGGCTTTAGCAGGGATTAGGCTCTTTATTGGAGCGCTGCGCTATGGCGATATCTTTGAAGTCAAAAAGAAAAGCGGCATCCTTTTTGGATATAGTGATAATGAGGATGAATGAGGATGGAGACGGGATTACTACTAGCTATAGCCGCTATCCTTTTGATAGCGATGATCATCCTTGTCGTCTTCATCATCAATTCTAATAGTTCGCTAAAGAAACTCATCGCCGAACAAAGAAGTAGTGAAGAGCTCAAACGCGAACAACTTCAAAACAATGTTCAAACACAGATGATAGACATGTCGCGTAAGATCGGTGATGATCTGATCAAGTTCAATGAGCTCATAAGTAAGAATACAGCGGATAACCTAGCGCGTATGCAAAACGGCATCAATAATTCGCTAATTCGCAATATGGAGACGACAGAGCGTCTGATGACTTCGATGGCAGAACGCATAGTCAAGATCGATGAAGCTCAAAAGAACCTCAAAGATCTTTCTACAGAACTCGTTTCTTTACAAGATATCCTCAAGGATAAGAAGACACGCGGTATCTTTGGTGAAGTTGAACTCTATTCTTTACTGACGAGTGCTTTTGGTGATAATGAAGAGAGATGGAAGAAGCAGTATAAATTATCGAATGGATCGATAGCTGACGCTGTTGTTTTTGCTTTTGATCCACTAGGAATGATCGTCATCGATTCGAAATTTCCACTTGAGAACTATAATCGCATATATGATGACAGTCTTGAACAAGCACAAAGGGAAGCGGCTAAGAAGACTTTTAAAAGTGATGTCTTGAAACATATCAATGCGATTGCTTCCAAATATTTGATCCCTGATGAAACAGCTCCTATCGCTTACATGTTCATACCAGCTGAAGCTGTCTTTGCTGAGATCTATGGGCATATGCAAGATGTTATCGAGATATCCTATGAAAAGCACGTCTATCTTGTTTCACCTACGACCTTGATGGCATATCTTACGGCTATCAAGGCAATCTACCTTGGTCAAAAACGCGATGAGAAAGTCGGTGAGATCCAAAGAGAATTTGGCCGACTAGCAATAGAATTTGAACGTTATAAAGAGCGTTATAGTAAGGTCTATAATGATTTTGAAAAGCTCTATAAAGATTTCGCTGCTCTCAATACGACTAGTGATAAGATCGTTAGACGCTTCGATGATATCCAAAGCGTCAAGCTCGAAGACAAGGAGATAGGATATGACAGCTAAGATCAAAAAAGATCTGTTGATGACCTTTTGGGTCACACTCAGTGCTTTTATCTATTCGATAGCTATTACATCTTTTGCGGAGGTTGGTGGTTTATATCCATCGGGTTTTGGAGGCATCAGTCGTATCATCAGCGACCTTTGTCTACGCTACTTTGATATAACGATACCTTTTGGTGTTTTATATTTTATTTTAAATATCCCACCGACGATCCTAGCTTTTAAATATATCGGGAAGTACTTTACGCTCTTTTCGATCTTACAATATGTCTTGTCTTCCTTCTTCACCGGTATCATGCCACCACTCTTTTCTTTAGATGATCCTTTACTCATTGCGATATTTGGTGGTCTTATCAATGGTGTTGGTATCGGTATAGCTTTGCGCAATAATGCATCTAGCGGCGGTACAGACTTTATCAGTATCTTCGTTTCCAGTCGTTTTAACCGACCAGCGTGGAATTATATCATGGCTGCAAATGCGATAGTCTTGACGATCGCAGGTCTCATCTTTGGTTGGGAGATCGCTTTATATTCGATCGTCTATCAATTCGTATCGACGCAAGTCATCGATAAGTTACACGAAAGATACAAGATGGTGACGCTAAATATCGTCACTACAAAGCCTAATGAAGTCGTCAGTAATGTCCTTAAAGGTACAAGGCATGGCATTACAGAGATCAAGACTGAAGGCGGCTATTTACACAAACAATATACGATGTTATATATGGTCATCAATCGCTTCCAGCAAAGACAAGTTATAAAAGCTGTCTTAGAGATGGATCCTAAAGCATTCATCAATATTACTCAGACGGTCCAAATAGTTGGTAATTACTACCAAAAACCTATAGATTAAGGAGGAGTTGATAATGGTATTCGATGAAGTAAAGAAGAAGTTCGGTTTCGGCTGCATGCGTCTTCCGATGAAAGGCGATGAGATCGATTATGAGGAATTTTCCAAGATGGTCGATCTATTTATTACTAGTGGGTTCAATTATTTTGACACAGCACATCCATATGTGAGCGAAAGAAGCGAAGGAGCGATCAAGAAATGTCTTAGTTCAAGACATGAGCGCAGTTCTTTTCTTTTAGCCAATAAGTTATCTGGTAATTACTTCAAGACGAAAGAAGATATCAGACCGTTGTTTTTTAAGCAACTTGAACTATGTGGTGTCGAATATTTCGATTTCTACCTCATGCACTCGCAATCAAGGTCTAACTATGGACATTTCAAAGATTGTGATGCCTATAAGGAAGCATTGCTTTTAAAGAAAGAAGGTTATATCCGTCATGTAGGCTTCTCTTTTCACGATTCAGCCGAGTTTTTAGAAGAGATATTAAAAGAAAACCCTGAGATGGAATTCGTACAATTGCAGATCAATTATTACGATTGGGAAAGTGCTGATATCCAAAGCAAGAAGTGCTATGAAGTTTGTCAAAAGTACCATAAACCTGTGATCGTCATGGAACCTGTCAAAGGAGGGAAGCTTGCTAATCTATCTGATGAAGCCAGTTCTGTATTACGTGAGGTCGAAGGAGAAGAAAGTGCTGCATCGTTTGCTCTACGCTTTGCAGCATCTCTTGAAGATGTCTTTATGGTCTTGTCGGGTATGAGTGCCCTTGAACAAGTGCAAGAGAACGTTGAGATCATGAAAGATATGCGACCTTTTGATGCTAAAGAGAAGGCGATCACTGAAAAGATCGTTGAGACGATCAAGAAGATACCGCTCATTGAATGTACATCTTGTAAATATTGTACAGAAGGCTGCCCAAAAGACATCGATATTCCGGAGATCTTCAATATCATGAATGATAAGATGAAGTTTCCATCAGCAGATCTCTCATTATCATACACATGGGCTACACGAAACAGGGGGAAAGCTTCAGATTGCATCAAATGCGGAAAGTGTGAAAGAGCATGCCCGCAACACTTGCCGATCAGAGATCTTTTAAAGCAAGCTGCATCAGTGTACGATAAGTAACAAAAAAGGACCGGATGGTCCTTTAATTAATGTCGCTTTTTGATCTCGATGCCAACTCTTCTTTGGATCTTGGATAACTTTTTTGTAGCGATCTTTCGAGCTTTTTGTGCTCCTTCCTCTAGGATCTGATCGATCATACCAGAACTTATGATCTCTTTGTATTTTGATTGAAGATCTATGAGCACATCAGAAACGACAGTAGCTACTTCTTTCTTGAAATCACCATAGCCCTTATCTTTATTGCGCATTACTATACTTTCGATATCTTCATTTGTTAGGGCTGATTCGATCTCGATCAAGTTAGCGATACCAGGCTGATTGATCGGATCATAATCGATCTTAGCTAAAGAATCAGTCACAGCACCCATGATCTTCTTATAGGCGACTTTTGGATCATCTAAAAGATAGATACAACCCTTGTCATTGTGCTCAGACTTCGACATCTTCTTTGTTGGATCATTAAGAGACATGACGCGCTTTCCAACTTTAGCGACAAGTGGTTCAGGCACGACAAAGGAGTCATCGCCATAACGGTTATTGAAACGGATGGCGATATCGCGCGTCAGTTCGACGTGTTGCTTTTGATCGTCACCTACAGGCACAAGATCCGCATCATAAAGCAAGATATCAGCAGCCATGAGACAAGGATAAGTATATAGGCCGGCAGTCAATCCAGTCTCGCCCTTTGCGACTTTATCTTTGAATTGCGTCATCCTATTTAGTTCTCCAAGATAGGTATTACAAGCTAAGATATAGCCAAGCTGTGCGTGCTCTAAGACATCAGTTTGTAAGAAGATCGTCGTCTTCTTTGGATCTAAGCCTGCTGCTAGATATAATGCTACTGCGTCCTTGAGATTCTTTTTTAGCTCCTGTGGCTCTTGATAGACTGTTATACAATGCAGATTAGCGATGAAACAGATCATCTCATGATCGTTTTGGTAACTGACAAAGTTCTTTAGAGCCCCGATATAATTGCCTAAGGTCAATTGGCCTGTTGGTTTGATTGCCGATAGCATCCTCTTCATAACTCTACCTCCTAAATAAAAAAGCACCATATTGGGACGAACTAGGTCGTGGTGCCACCCAACTTCGCTCAAACGAGCCTCATTTGAAAAAACCAATTCATCAAAAGCGATATGATCGTTTACAGCAGACACGACCTCTCTAAGATACCAAATCTTTTGACTACTGATGTGATTATAGAACGATGATTTTTGTGTGTCAATATCACAAATGTGCTAGAATAACAGCTGAGGAAATAAGATTATGATAGTTATATATACATCGCCAGGTTGTGCATCATGTCGTAAAGTAAAAGCTTGGCTCAAAGAAAGAGAAATACCTTACATCGAAAAGAATATCTTCACAACACTTCTCAATAAGACAGAAGTCAAATATTTACTATCGCGCTCAGAGAATGGAACAGACGATATCATCTCTAAGCGTTCAAAGATCATCCAAAAAGAGAATATCGACATAGATTCGATGTCTCTTGATGAACTGGTCGATTTCGTTATCGCTAATCCATCGATACTAAGAAGGCCCATCATCTTATCTGAAAACAACTTCCAGATCGGTTATGATGCCGAAGAGATCGATGCTTTCAAACCTAGAGATCTCGATAAGATCGCATCTTGTGATAAATCATGTCCACATTACGATACTTGTGGCGATGTTAGATGCTCATGAGAATCTTAGTTGGACTTTCAGGCGGCATCGATAGTGCAATAGCTCTATATCTTTTGAAGAAAGAGGGCTATGAAGTCGATGCGTGCTATATGCGCAATTGGGATAGCGCCCTGAACAATGATACTTTAGGTAATCCCACTTTAAATGATGATATCTGTACGCAAGAGCGTGATTATAATGATGCAAAGAGCGTCGCTGATGCTTTAGGGGTCAAACTCTTGCGCCATGATTACATAAGCGAATACTGGGATGATGTCTTTCAGAACTTCATCGATGAGTATAGAAAAGGCAGGACGCCAAATCCAGACATTCTATGCAATAAATATATAAAATTCGATGCTTTTTTGAATTTCGCTTTAGATCATGGCTACGATATGATCGCAACAGGTCACTATGTCAAAAAGACGACCTATATGGGGAAAGAAGCCTTAGCTAAAGCCTTTGATCTAAATAAAGATCAGTCGTATTTTTTAGCACAGATCTCAAAAAAAGCTATCGAACACTCGATCTTTCCTCTTGGTGACATCACAAAGCCTGAAGTACGCAAGATAGGCCGAGAGCTAGATCTGTCGATCAAAGATAAAAAAGATTCGACTGGTATCTGTTTTATTGGTGAAAGGAATTTTAGAGAATTTCTAAAAAACTATATCCCGATGAAAGAAGGAAATATCATCGATATCGATACTAAGGAAGTTATCGGACGCCATCAAGGTGTTTACTACTATACTGTAGGTCAACGAAAAGGTTTTGCGGTCGGTGGCGATCGCGGTCCTTATTTCTGCGTTGGCAAAGATGTTGTGAAGAATGAACTCTATGTTGCTAGTATCAAAGATGAACACTGGCTCTATTCTGATTCTTGTGTCATTACAGGTCTCAATATCATAGCAGAGCTCACTAGTGACAGTTTCGATTGCACTTGCAAGTTCCGCTATCGCCAAGAAGACCAAAAGGTCCATGTACATATCATCGATAAAGATAAAGCCTATCTGACATACGATCATATCAAAGCAGTTACTTTAGGTCAGCAAGCTGTCCTCTATCAAGGTGACATATTGCTTGGAGGCGGTGTCATCGATCATGTCTATCAAGATGGACAGGATAAAGATGCAAAACTTAAGAAGTGGTTAGAAGATGGAAGAGGTTAGTCTTAAAGGACATTTCACTCATTGCTTATTCAAAGCTGAAGCTTATGCAGTGTGGAACTTCATCGATAATGATGAAGGGCGTATAACGCTGACTGGTCCTTTAGGACATGTAACAATAGATCAAGAATATACTGTTTTTGGACATTTTGTCGATCATCCACGTTATGGTATCCAATTCAAAGTCTCAACTTTGAAAAAGGAATTGCCACAGAGCGCTAATGGTATCGTGGCATATCTTTCTAGTGCTAATTTCAAGGGTATAGGCAAAGTAACAGCTCAGAAGATCTATGATGCACTGGGAGATGAAGCACTCACTAAGATCAAAGATGACTCTACGATATTGGATGAACTCGATCTTTCAAAAAAACAAAAAGAAGTATTACATGAGGTGTTAAGCCAGAATATAGGCTTTGAAGATACTTTCTATAGCTTGATCACAGATGGAGTTAGTGTAAGTGACATCAATAAGATCGTCGCTCTATATAAAGAAGATACTAAAGCCATCCTGAAAGAGGAACCATATCGTCCATATTTTGATATCTATGGTATAAGCTTTAGGAAATGTGATGCGATAGCTATTAAAAATGGCATCGCCATCGATGATGTGAGAAGAGAAGCAGCACTTATCCATGATGTGATAAAAAGTCTGACTTTTAAAAGTGGAGATAGTTATACAGATATCTCGTCGATCGAAAAAGAATTAAAAGTAAGACAAGAGATATGTGATGTCATGTCTGCTATCGATAATGCGATCTCGGAAAGAAGCATCGTAAAAGAAGATGAGCGTTATTATACAAAAGAGAGTTATGAAGACGAATTCTTCATCGCCCGCTATCTTTTCTCAATAAATGAAGAAACAAAATGCGATATCCAAGAAGCGATCGATGATATGAACCATATCCAAGGTTTTTCTTTTGATAGTGATCAGAAAAAAGCGATCGAGCATTTTTTTGATCATCGTCTTTCGATCATCACAGGAGGACCAGGTACAGGGAAGACCACGATCATCAAGGGTATCATCGATATCATTCGTAAGATCGATCCTCTAAGCAATATCCATATCGTAGCTCCGACTGGTAGAGCTGCCAAAAGGATCAGAGAATTGTGTGATGTAGATTCCAGTACGATCCATTCTTTACTTAAATGGGATAAAGAGACCAATACCTTCACTCATGACGCTTCGATGCCTCTTGATATCGACTATCTTATCATCGATGAATTCTCAATGGTCGATACATGGCTTTTTAGATCTCTTTTATCAGCTCTGATCAGCGTCAAACATCTTTGTGTTATCGGTGATGAGGATCAATTACCATCAGTAGCACCCGGCGATATCTTACACGATCTGATCGATGCCGATATCTTTCCTCTTACGCGCCTAAAGAAGATCCATCGACAAAGAGATGGCAGTGGTATCGTCGAACTCTCTCAAGACGTCAAGGAGGGTCTTATCAGAGATGACTATGGTAATGAAGTCATCTTTATAGATGAGGATGAAGTGATCATCAAAGAAAAGATGATAGAGATGATCAAAGATCTCATAGATGATGGTTATGATCTAAATGACATCCAAGTCTTGTCGCCGATGTATAAAGGAGATCTTGGTATCGATGTGCTCAATATGCTCATGCAAGAGATCTTCAATCCAAGTGCCGGTGAACTTGAATATAAAAACAATTACCACATCTACCGTGTCGATGATAAGATCATACAATTGAAGAACCAAAGGGATGATGATGTCTTCAATGGTGATATCGGCAAGATCGTCGAGATAGATAAAGACAAAGATGGCTATACGATCTTAGCGAGGTTTGATGATATCTATATCGACTATTATAAAGAGACGCTTGCTAATATTGCCTTAGCATATTGTATATCAGTCCACAAAGCGCAGGGCAGTGAATATCCAGTGGTTTTCTTTGCATTCTCTAAGAATCACTTGCATATGCTCAATAGAAGACTCATCTATACTGCTCTATCGCGCTCAAGCGATCGTCTTGTTATTTTAGGGGATATGCAGACTTTAAAAAAAGGTTTGAAGAAAAAGATGCCAAGACGCAAGACGACGCTCATAAAACGTCTTTACGATTTGATAGATGATGCGCTATAATATCGCCGAACGGAAAGAAGAATAGTATCGATGTGATGACTATCTAGAGAGTAAGTGGTCGGTGTAAACTTACTAGCTAACATCGAGAAGCTACTTCTATAGTCTGATGAACTCAGCGTATATCTGCGTTAAAGATCAAGAGTAATAAGTAAAGGTGGTACCTCGCAATAGCGACCTTAGACCATCTTTTTTATTTTTCGGAGGTTAACTATTAATAGTCAAGGGATAAATTATTAAAAATTACTTATATTCATAAAACCACTATCAAAAGAATCAGTATTTCATGATTTCTTAAAAGATAGCCATTTCGATATCGGATAGGGCGCTACCTTACCTTATCGATGTCGAAATCAAGATCATTTTTCTCTAACGTATAAATGATCTTGAGAAGGCGTTTGGCAAGATGGCTCAAAGCTAC